>NZ_FXAS01000142.1:0-1029 GCF_900177785.1 Cedecea sp. NFIX57
ACCACCTACGAAATTCTTGAGGATTCAGGGAGCATGCTGACACCCAGCTATCACTACCTGTGGATTTGCTACGCCATCGTCTGGGGGATTGAGCGATATCGCAATACCCAGCTTGTAGAGCGCGCCATGGGCACTTTCCTGGCCATTAACGGTTTTGTGGGGAGGTCGCAATGAGCATTAACCGCGATAAATACCTCGCCAAAATCAAAAAGCTGCTGCGGCTGGCTAAAGGTACATCCAGCCCGGAGGAAGCGGCTAATGCGATGGCGAAAGCGCAGGCTTATATGCGTGAGTACAATCTGAGTGCCACCGATGTTGAATTTTCCGAGATAACAGAAGCTGACAGTTCTGGTGCGCCAAGTGACGCTCAAAGGTCACCAATTTATATGCACGCTCTCATTGACCTTATCTGCAAATCTTTTGGTGTTGAGTGTTATGTGACGGGGAAATATCGCCAGTCCCGCTCGCTGAAGTGGTTTGTACGCTTCTATGCACCAGGCCAGCGTGCCGAGGTTGCTGCTTACGCTTTTGATGTTCTCTCCCGGCAGATGATGCAGGCCCGTAAAGAGTACCAGGTGAAGCACTGTAAACGCTGCAAGCCTGCTACCCGTATTGCTCGCGGCGATCAGTTCTGTGAGGGCTGGGTATATGGTGCTTCTCAGGTCGTCCAACCCTTTTCTATCCCACCCGGAGAGAAAGGCGTGATTGAGCGCTATGCCGCCAAATTACGTGAGGATCGTGGTTTAAAGGATGGGGTAGGACGTGAAGCTAAAGCCTGTCGCGGCTCGGATAATGCAATAAGCGCTGGTTTTAGCGAAGGCACAGGAGCACAACTGCATCATGGTGTGAATGGTCGTTATGACGGCCCACTGGCTATCGGGAGGTCATAGTGCTGCTTCGTGTAACAGGGGCATCCTACCCCCAACCAGGCGTACGCCATGAGTACCAGCTGTGTGACGGCAGTTGTGTGATTGAGCAGCCCGGCTTTCCCGCTGTGTCCCGCTGGCTCTTCTACAACAATATGAATCA
>NZ_FXAS01000139.1:0-1099 GCF_900177785.1 Cedecea sp. NFIX57
TGTTCTGGTCAAGTTAATCAGGACACTTTTTTATCAGACATCTGTTCATAGCGTACCGGAGATATTTCCCCGTTCGCCGTATGATTTCTGTCAAGGTTGTAGTAACGAATATACGTTGCCACATCCTGCTTCATATAAGCCCGCGTCGCCTGGGGGACAAGCAGCAGCCATTCGTGTTTCAGGCTGCCCCAGAAGCGCTCCATTACCGCATTATCCCAGCAGGCGCCCACATCTCCCATGCTGCTCCTGAACCCGTAGCTCTTTAGCATCGACTGGAAGCGATTACTGGTATACTGCGACCCTCTGTCCGTATGCACCACCAGGCCCTGAGCCGGATTGCGAAGGTTGTATGCCTTCATTAACGCCCTGCAGACCAGGGCAGTGGTCATTCGTTTGTCCACGTGCCAGCCCACTATCCGCCGGGAGTACAGGTCCATTATCGCCGCCAGATACAGCCAGCCTTCTCCGGTCCTTAAATACGTCACGTCGCTCACCCACACCTGGTCCGGACCTGGGGGATTAAAATTCTGGTTCAACAGATTCGGGGCTACTTCCGCACCCGGGCGCGGTTTTGTGGTGACCTTGTACGCACGGCGCTGCCGGCAGACCAGCCCCTCTTCTCGCATGAGTTTCATCACCCGCCAGCGGGTGATGCTGACGCCTTCTTCACGAAGTTTTTTGACCAACGTCCGGCTTCCCGCACCCTGCCTGCTGGCGACAAACAGGGCTTTTAGCCTGACCCGAACTTCCACGTCTTTCTCCGGGGGCTCAGCGGGCTTTTTTCGCCATGCATACCAGGCTGAGACCGTCACCCGCATCACCCTGCAGAGTGGGCGAAGAGGGTATTCTCCGGTGTTATCGAGGATAAACTGATACCTCACGACATGTGCTTCGCAAAGAAGGCACTCGCCTTTTTTAGTATCTCCTTCTCCATGCGCAACTCTTTGTTTTCTTTTCTTAATCGCTTTAACTCAGCACGTTCATCATCGCTGAGTACACCATCATGCTGGTTGCGTGTCAGAGTGACCCATGTATGCAGGGTTTTGGAACTAATCCCCAGCGATGTGGCGGCCTGGGCTACGGTATAGTTCTGCTCTGT
>NZ_FXAS01000138.1:0-1115 GCF_900177785.1 Cedecea sp. NFIX57
TTGTAGATGTTGGTCTTCCCGTCATCCAGGCGTTCGGCAGTCATCAGGGCGTTGGCCGTGTCTTCCAGGGCAGGCGGCACGACCAGCAGCGTCGGGCGCACGTTCAGCGGACGGCCTTCCGTGTCCTTCATATTACGCAGTGCCGTGCGGCCTTTGCCGTAGGACGCTTTTGCCTTGTCCAGCGACTCGGCAGACAGCGGGGCCGCGCCCTGGTTGCTGACCAGAATGGCTTTGCCCGCTTTGTCCGTGCCGTTCGGGTGCTTCTCCGACACAAACGGCTGGCCGTCATAACATTTCTTGCTGAAAGCCTCGTTCAGGGCTTCAAAGACCAGTTCATCCGGCCACTGCTTCGCGCTGAAGCCCGCCTCCTGCGCCTGTGGGGCGTAAATCCCCAGCTGGTCGTCTTCGAGGTCGTCGCGGTCCACCTCCACCGTGGCCTCAAAGGATTTATTGGGCAGCGTATAGTTATGCTGGGTCAGGGATTTGACCACTTTATCGCCCACCCACTCACGCAGACGCGGGAAGCGGTCCAGCCAGGCATAGCTGTTTTCGCGCGTGGTGGAGGGCACCAGCGTGGCCACCTGGTCCCACATGGACGGCGAGGCGTCAAATGCGTTATTGAAGGTGGATTTCAGCGCCACAAACAGCGCGGTGAGGTTGCCTTTATTCAGGATCATCGTTTCTTTCCTTATTCAATCCAGACGCCATCGCTTTCCAGCAGAATGACGGTGCCCGCTTTGGAGCGTTTAGCGCCGCCATCGGTGCCGGTCAGGGTGCGGTTATCCAGTACCCACACGCGTTTCCCCACGTGTGCCTGGACAATGGTCCCGTCGTTGCGCCAGCGGAACGCTTTATTCCGTCGCATCAGGACAGACACATCCCCGTCATTGCCGCCGGTGTTATCGGCCCGCTCTTCCGCGCGTCCCGCCCAGACCAGCTCCAGGGCTTCTTTGCCGCCCACGGCGTAGCCCGCGGCATTCACGCAGACAATCGTCCCGGCAGGGATTAGCTCACCCTTTGCCACCGGGATGGGGGTCAGCTCGCCGTCGCGGTACGGGGCGTCAAAATCAGCTTTTTGCTCTTCAGTCAGCGCCATGGTTCAGCTCCTTCGCCAG
>NZ_FXAS01000136.1:0-1137 GCF_900177785.1 Cedecea sp. NFIX57
TCGTCACCCATTCTTTATTATCCCGAAGCATTGCATTCAGGATGGTCACCAGCTTTCTGATACAGGCCGTTATGGCCACTTTGAACGCCTTTCCCCTCCCTCTCAGACGCTCGAAGAACGCTCTGATGGTTGGGTTAAAACGCACTGCCGATAACGTCGCCATATACAGCGCTGAACGCACCGCACTCCGGCCTCCCCATATACTTCGCTTGCCTTTCATCTGCCCGCTGTCATGGGCATACGGACACACCCCGACCAGCGCACTGATTTTATGACGACTCAGTTTGCCCAGCTCGGGTAACAGCGCCAGCAACACCGCCATGGTGGCAGGGCCGATACCTTTCACTCCCTCCAGGAGTTTTACCTTCTCCCGCCACAGCGGCATCACTTTTATCTGTCGGTCTATGTCGTCATCCGTGTCTTTAATCTCCGCAGTCAGCCAGTCAATATGGCGTTTAATGCCCATCAGCACGACCACATCGTCACAGGATTTATAGCGGTTAATCTCCATTGCCCGGTTTTCCACCAGCTGGCGACGGCGGGTAACCATGCCGGCCAGGCGCTGCGTCTGCTCATCCGGTGCAGGCCGGATGTCCGGCTCCATACGGCGGCCGAACTCGCAGATGATACGGGCATCACTCGGGTCAGTTTTATAGAGAGTTCCCATCGCCCGGGCGAAGTTCTTTACCTGCCGTGGATTAACGACGGCAACGGGTATCCCGGCCAGCTCGAGCGTGGCTGCCAGAAGCGAGTGGTAACGGCTGGTTGCCTCCATGACGACCATTCGGATGGTCATGCCGGAGAGTGCGGCCAGCAGTTGTTGATGCGCCTCAGGCGTATTGTCGAGGTGTAAATGCTGGCGTGTTGAGTCGATATAAACATCAAAAGAGTCTTTGGCGATATCCACGCCGACGGTAGTGTATTCCATCACGGTCATGTCTCCCGGCCTTGTAAGATACGGGCTGGCGTAAAGCCGCCCTGGCAGCTGTTCGGGTTTACAGGAAAACTGAAGCCACGCCATAAGCTCTCCCGCGGGCTTGGTGTCCCAGAGGGGAAACGGGCTGTGGCATCAGGTCAAACGCTTTGACAGTGTACCCGCCTGACGGCGGGTAACTGAAGTGACTTTAAACATACAAG
>NZ_FXAS01000135.1:0-1138 GCF_900177785.1 Cedecea sp. NFIX57
GTAAGCGCCCCATACTGAACGTGGCGTAAGGATTATTTTACAGAGGAGAGATTCCAGGGCAGCAGTTCATGTACCCGGTTTGAAGGCCTGTCGTTGATCTTGCTTATCACCTCACGCAGCCAGCCTTCCGGCTCCACGCCGTTCAGCTTGCAGGTGCCAAGCAGACTGTAGATGATCGCCGCAGCATCACCGCCATTATCAGAGCCGAAGAACAGATAATTTTTTCTGCCAACTGCCACTGAGCGCAACGCGTTTTCACCGATGTTATTGTCGATCTCCACCTGACCGTTGCGGCAGTATTCGTTCAGGGCATCCCATTGTTTCAGCATGTACGTGAACGCCTTCGCCATCTCAGCGTGAACCGACAGCGTTTTCATCTGCTCCAGGACCCAGTCGTGTAACGATCGCATCAGCGGGACCGTCCGGCTCTTTCTGGCAGCCAGCCGCCCGGCAGACGAGAGTCCACGGATTTCGGCTTCGATAACGTATAACGCAGCTATACGTTTCAGCGCTTCACCCGTCATCGCTGTTGGCCGCCGCACATGCTCGTCATGGATTTTCCTTCTGGCATGCGCCATGCACGCCGCTTCCCTGATGTGCCCGGACTCATACAACGCGTCGTATCCGCCATATGCATCGGCCTGAAGCACACCGTTGTACCCGGCGAGGTGCCGCTGTGGGTGTTCGCCCTTACGGTCCGCTGAGTAAGAGAACCAGACTGCCGGTGGTTCTCTCACCCCGGCGTTGCGGTCATCCCGGACGTAGACCCACAGCCGGCCGGTTCGCGTTTTACCACTCCCGGGCTCCAGCACCCTGACCGGCGTGTCATCGGTATGCACCTTGCCAGCCTGAAGGACGTACTGGTTGAGCGCCTCATACAGCGGACGAAGCCGGTTTCCCATCATCGCGACCCAGCGCACCATCGTGTTACGACTCAGTGTCAGTCCATGACGGGCGTAGATTTCAGACTGTCGATACAGCGGTGTATGCTCCACATATTTTCCGACCAGGATACGGGCCAGCAGGCTGCTGCCCACACGACTGCCTTCTACTGGTTTGGCCGGGAGTGGCGCCTGCACGATGACGTCGCACCGGCTGCACGCCAGTTTTGGACGGACCGTTTCGATGACTTTAAAGG
>NZ_FXAS01000134.1:0-1152 GCF_900177785.1 Cedecea sp. NFIX57
GCTAAATAGCTGTTCCTAATACCGCTACACTTTTGCGAGACCATGTCGGCCACCCGGGAATGGACTGGCTGTTTTCATAAAATGGCGAACCTTTTTCAGTAGTTGCCACATAGAACGGCACTGATGGTTTCGGGTTATCGTCTCATGCAGCGCCAGCCAGAGTCGCTCAATATGGTTTACCCACGGTGAATACACCGGTTGATAAATCACGATGAACTTCGGGTTGGCTTTCAGCCAGCGCTGCGTTTCATGGCTTTTATGAATGATGTAGTTATCCACGATCAGCGTGATGGTCTTCGCCCGTCTGTAACTCGCTCTCAGGTGCATCAAAAGGCTGATAAACAGCTTCGAGCTTTTACTGCTGCTGCCAACATAACTGACCCGCCCAGTACAGCTATTCAGTGCACCGGCAAGGTAGTATTTTTCATTCTGTCCAGGTGTGACCACCTGCTTTTGCTGACCGCGCAACTGCCAGTCAGCCCCGATTTTGGGGTTCAGATGAATATCTACCTCATCTTCGTAAAACACAGGATGCTCCGCACAACATCCGGCCAGTGCCGCGTTTATCGCTGCCATTTTTGCCGCCCGGTTCGGGTCACGGATGCGCAGCGTTGGGGCTGCTCTGCGCCAGACAAGGCCTGCCGCAGGCAACCAGCGGCGCACGGTAGAGGGATGCAGCTCACAGCCGGTTATCTGGTTAATTTTTATCGCCAGTAACTCCGTACTCCAGCGTGAGCGCTGATAACCAAAGTCGCCGGGAGAGCGTTCAACAAGTCGCTTCAGCAGGGCGCATATCTGTTCAAAGGGCCAGCGTCGCCCGCGTCCTGCCGGCAGGGATTCAAGACCTTCAACACCGTAAAGTGTAAACCAGTTAATCCAGCGCCCGACGGAAGAACGGGCGCAGCAGAGCGTTCTGGCCACAACGCTGACACGTTCGCCCCGGTGCAACATCAGCATGGCGATAAGCCTGCGGGCGTGATTCTTGTCGGGAGTTTTGTGAATGGTTTTCTGCATCAGGCGTCGTTCGCTGCGTGGAATTGGTGCTATGATCGGCATCGCTCAGTCCGGTTGGTGATTTGTGATGTTTGGCGATTGATCAGATCGCACAATCCGGGCTGAGTTCCCTCAAAGTGATCTATTATTCGGAACAGC
>NZ_FXAS01000129.1:0-1232 GCF_900177785.1 Cedecea sp. NFIX57
CCACCGGGATGGGGGTCAGCTCGCCGTCGCGGTACGGGGCGTCAAAATCAGCTTTTTGCTCTTCAGTCAGCGCCATGGTTCAGCTCCTTCGCCAGCTCTCCGGCAAATGCCTTCTCATCCAGACCTGCAAACTGGCTGCAGATCGCCATTGCATCGCCGCTCAGGGTGGCGTTGCCTTTATCGTCGAGGTTCAGGCCCTGACTCTGCATGCGGGAGAGTGCCGCCACCGGCTGACGGGCGGCTACCATCTTCTCCAGCAGGGCAAAATCCTTGTTACCCAGCTCGCGCAGATTGTCCTCATCCGCCCCCTGGAACACGCGCCCGTCGCTGAGCGCCGCCGTCAGCAGCTTGTCCACGCGGTCACCCTGAAACTGGGTGGACAGCGCGGCAAGCTTCGTGCGCAGGTCATCCACCACGGCCACCGGCACATACTTTGTCGGGTCCGGTTTGTTATTCCCCGCCGCCACGGACAGCGCCGCAATCTGCGTCTGACCGTCCTGGATGGCCTGGTCTTTCTGCAGCAGCAGGGCCTTGTGAGCCTCAATCATCGCGCTGAGGCTGGCGCAGTTCGTCGCCTTCATCTCGCCGTCCTGCAATGCCGCAATGGCAGCCAGAATGGCGTTCTCATCGCCTTTATCACCGAGGCCAAAGATGGCGCAGAGCGCAAGGCGCAGGTTCTCGTTCATCGGTTTCTCTCCGTTATCAAAAAACATCAGGGATGCGGCCGCGACAGGCATCATGCCGTCCAGCACCGGCGTGTTTGTGAGCGCGGCATTGACCAGCTCCCGGACATACCCCTGCTCGTCATAGCGAAAGGTGGGGGACACATAGCGATACTCATCCGCCTGGATAAGTGAGGCCGCACGTGTCGTCCACTTGACGTCGGCAAAAAGGCCTTCACCTTCCACCCACGTGAGGTTCCTGAACCACCCGGAGGCCGGGACAGGACCGCTGGCGCTCGGGGCGTTGATTGACTGGTGCTCATAGTCAAACGCGTAGTCATTTGTCCGACTGGCGGCTACATCAATCAGCTTTTGCGCAAGCGCCGCATCCAGATACCAGCGCTGGCTGCCATTGGCCGGGCCAAACCAGCCCGCCGGGAACAGCTGCACACGGGCGGTGTTCGCTTTATCGATGGTGGCCAGCGAGGCGGTGGCAAATTTCCACATGGAAGGTCGTGTCCCTGAGTTGTGTTCTGCAGGCAGGGTAACGCCCGCCAGGAGGCGCAAACA
>NZ_FXAS01000128.1:0-1252 GCF_900177785.1 Cedecea sp. NFIX57
ACCACCTACGAAATTCTTGAGGATTCAGGGAGCATGCTGACACCCAGCTATCACTACCTGTGGATTTGCTACGCCATCGTCTGGGGGATTGAGCGGTATCGCAATGCCCGGCTTGTAGAGCGCGCCATGGGTACTTTCCTGGCCATTAACGGTTTTAGAAGAAAATTGCATGAATATTAACTATCAGGACCTCGGCGCAGCGGGTAACGTCGTTATCACCAGCACCGTATTTGAGTTTCGGAAGCATAACCGGGTGGTCGATACCACCCTCTCTCTGGTGCCGGAAGTCGTCAGCGAACGTAGCGGCGGCTTCTTCATGAAAACCGTTATTTCAGGTAAGGCAGCGTATGCGCTGTGGGCCTACATATTTGCTATGAGGGAGGCTGGGCAATAATGGCTAATAACAGAGATAAGTATCTCGCCAAAATCAAAAAGCTGTTGCGGCTGGCTAAAGGTACTTCCAGCCCCGAAGAAGCAGCCAATGCGATGGCAAAAGCGCAGGCTTATATGCGTGAGTATGGGCTGAGTGAGGGTGATGTTGAGCTGGCGGAAATTAATGAGGCCAGTACCAGCGGGGCGAGCAGCGATGCAAAAGTGTCGCCGCGCTATATGTTGATGCTGTGTACGCTGATTAATAAGGCATTTGGCGTGAGCGGCTATGTCTCTCACGAATGGCGTCGTTCAGGGGCGCTGAAGCGGTTTATTTGCTTCTACGGCCCCGGAGAGCGGGCGGAGGTTGCCGCCTATGCGTTCGATGTGCTGTCCCGTCAGCTTAAGCAGGCCCGCAAGGCTTATCAGGATAAGCACTGCAGGCGCTGTAAACCTGCGACTCGCGTCGCACGAGGTGACCAGTTCTGCGAGGGATGGGTCGCGGGTGCTGCAGGCGTGATAACCGATTTTGCCGTAACGCCCCGCGAGAAAGGTCTGATGGAGAGCTATGGCCGGCGCTTGCGGGAAACTCGCGGCGTCATAGACGCTGCCTCGCGTGAAGCCAAAAGCTGCCGGGGTTCTGATGATGCTGAGCTTGCCGGTTACGTTGAGGGCCAGAACGCACGTCTGCATCAGGGCGTGAATGGTCGTCATGACGGCCCACTGGCTATCGGGAGGTCATAATGCTGCTTCGTGTAACAGGGGCATCCTACCCCCAACCAGGCGTGCGCCATGAGTACCAGCTGTGTGACGGCAGTTGTGTGATTGAGCAGCCCGGCTTTCCCGCTGTGTCCCGCTGGCTCTTCTACAACAACATGAATCA
>NZ_FXAS01000126.1:0-1272 GCF_900177785.1 Cedecea sp. NFIX57
CATGATGATATCCGGCTGAACACCGGCACCAGTGCCGACGGCGAGCCGCTGTGGGAAACCGGCTGGATAGTCCACCGGCACCGGGCAAAATCCGGCCCTGTCGCCCAGAGCGGTCTGTTTCGGGTGCTGGTCTGGGCCTATCTATTCAAGAATCTCTCGGCCCGCGACTGGGCGCAGTTCCTGAATCTCTACGGCCTGCCGTTCCGGATCGGGAAGTACGACGCCAGCATGGACGAGAAAGCCCGTAACCGGCTGCTGCAGGGCATTCGCATGATGGCCCGCAACGGCGGGGGCATCATCCCCAAAGAGGCCGATATTGAGCTGAAAGTCCCTGCGCCCGGCCAGAGTGCCCCCTTCTTTGCCATGGTGGACTGGTGCGAGAAAGTGCAGTCAAAAGCCATCCTCGGCGGGACACTCACCAGCCAGGCGGACGGCGAAACGTCCACCAACGCGCTGGGCAATGTCCACAACGAAGTCCGGCACGACCTGCTGGCAGGCGACGCGCGGATGGTGGCGGAGACACTGACCGCACAGCTCCTTCGCCCCCTGCTGGTCCTCAACGGTCGCTACGATGCGGCCCGCATGCCGCGTCTGGAGTTTGATACCCGCGAACCGGTTGACCTGGAGAAGCTGGTGAAGATTGTCTCCGGGGCGCAGGCCATCGGGGCGGCTATCAGTCAGGAATGGTTCGCTGACCGCAGCGGTATTCCGGTGCCCGGCGAGGGTCAGGTGGTACTGAAGCCGCTCTCCGTGCAGTCTCCGGCCGGGGAGGCCACGCTGTCGGCCGCCATGCAGCTGCGGCTGGCGGCGCTCTCGGTGCCGCAGGCTTCAGCGGATGCTGTTCAGCAGCAGCTGGATGCTGCCCCGCTGGCGCTGGCCGCGCAGGCAAATCAGGCGGCGGAGGCGATGCTGCGCCCGCTGCTCGCGCAAATCCGCACGGCACAGACCCCGGATGCGGTTTACGCGATATTGCTGGAGGCGTTTCCCGACCTCAGCGATGGAGCCCTGCAGGAGCTGGTCGGTCAGGCGGTGTTCGTGGCAGATGTGATGGGCCAGAGCCATGCCGGGGATTAATGCCGGGTTCGCCATGACCCTGAAGCCGGAGGCGGCTATCCGGTATTTTGAGGGCAAACACCTGACGCCGACCTTCAGCTGGAAAGACCTGGAGGATGAGGCGCACGCCGTGCAGTTCACCGTCGCCGGTATTCTGAAGCTCGATGTGCTGAACGATATCCACCAGGGGCTCACGCAGGCGATGGCGAACGGCACCAC
>NZ_FXAS01000124.1:0-1389 GCF_900177785.1 Cedecea sp. NFIX57
CAGCCTGTTATCTGACTGCGCCTTAATGCAACGGGAACAAAGCGTTAACATTTCATATGTCAGCCACCGGGCAAGAGCCAGGTGCTGAAATATTCATATTAATTAACTCTGTGAAGGTTAAGAATATGACTCTGTTTGTTACTGCGAGCGCGTGCCTGTTATGCGTGGGCCTGACCGCTGTATTACCCGCGGGTGCCTCAACAGCAAAGGGAATATTCCAGGTGCGTATGACCATCCAGGCTATTTGCACTACGTTGTCAGGGGCGACGGCAGATAACCGTCTGATAGTCACGTGTGAAAACAATGCGCCCGTTCTGGTAACGGTAACCCCGCCAGAGGCAGAGGGTCAGTCACCGCCGGATTATTTCACTGAGAATGCGAACTTCAGCCTCCGGAAGCGGGGAATAAAAAATTTTTTAACTGTCATTTATCGCGTTCCTGTCCGGGCTGAGACCACAGGCGTTATGAATACGCCCCCCGTTTACATCCGGGTTCCATATTATGAGTCCCGGTCAGGAGCCCGCGACGGCGTCGTCACTATTACGGTCACCTACTGATGTTGGGCTGTAAACAGCGGGGGTGCCCCCGTTTATTAAACGGCCCTGCCTGACGCACGTCCATTTCATTTACGCCCTGCCGTTATCTCTGGCATTGGCCCGACCTGGCTTCAGGGCATAATCGGGCACTGTCAGATATCCCGGACTTAAATTCAATGCTGGTAAGTTCAGCACTCCAGGTTATACTGGGCCTGCGACTGAAAGCGCGAGTTTTTCATATACACCTTGTCTAATCTAATAATATTATCGTTGATATTGCAGGCCATTCCTCAGGGAATGGCCTTTTTTTTTACTTTTAAACCCGGCAGCCCTGGCCGGGATGAAACCTGGCCATAACGATGCTGTAATATTTCTTTGACGGAGGGGCTACAAAATATGTGATACCGGTCAGAAAAATAAGAACTTTCTTGTCAGCCTGAATCCGGGTGTGACCACATTTTTATTTTTAAGTTTTGGCTTAATTAATTGATATGGAAGAAAAATAGCATCACCGGTTAAATCGATAAAATAGTTTTTCATCGTGATGATTTAGCAGGGGAATTGACGGTTTCATCAGTGGCAAACTATCCTTACACGAGCTTTTGCGACTTTTCTGATGCCTGAAGTGCAGGGGAATATTCAGCAAAGGCGGGCTGTTGATTCAGCGGAGGGGAATACCACTCAGGGTGTTTCACCGGCGGCTGTAGTCAGCGTAGTGTCAGGTCCTGCTGGCTGATTTTGTTCGCGGGCTAATTACTATTTATAATTTTAAGTGGCAAGGAATGATGATGAAAAGAAAAAGTCTTTCAGTGGCAGTATCGGTTGCACTGGCAGCCGGGGCAATGATGGTTTC
>NZ_FXAS01000123.1:0-1413 GCF_900177785.1 Cedecea sp. NFIX57
CGGTATAGTTCTGCTCTGTCACCAGGGCTACGGCTTCTTTTTTAAACTCAGGGGTAAATTGTCGTTTCTGGTTCACTAAACACCTCCGTTATGGAGGTAAGTTTAGTGTCCTGATTATTCAACCACTACAAGGTTTTGAACAGTCCGTCGTGAGAGACTGGTCTGTTCCTGCCCTTTCCTTTTCTGCCTGACATGCCGTGTCTCCGTTGTCTGACGATTATTCATCGGGCCTGGCGGTATTATACCGGAACTGAGGTCCGGGTACCTCAGTTTCACCCCTGCCTGTCTTCGGAGAAACTGGCCTCTCCCTTTGCCTGTAGCGCCTGGTTTTTTGCCCCATCCCGCAACCACATGATGGTCTGCCTGGCGGCGTTCAACTCCCGGGCCACGACGCTGATGCTGGTGTAAGTACCCCGGTATAGCGCAACGCTTCGAGTTGTGATTCCGTCATATCTTCCGGGAGGATCCACGCCAGTTGGCTTCCCCTGAAGCAGGTGATCACATCAGATACGGTACTGCACCCGATATTCAGGCAGGCCGAAATGCTCCTGTTGGCAGGTGGCTGTCAAATTTAAGGCGAATCAGTTCGTTAATTTACTTATCCGCGTTCTCAATCTTGCCATGGCGACACGTCTCCGGAAGTTGGGTTATCAGGAGAAAATGTTGTCCATTGTTTTAAAAGTGAAAAGCACGGGATTCCGACGACAGGATCATCGATTCCAACAGATGGTCAGATTTGGCCGGAGCAAATCGGAATCAATGGTCGGTCTGGAACAGAATATGCAAGTGTCCCGATTATTCGATCACATCACCTATTAGCTAAGATAGATTCAGGAACAAAAACACCAACAGAATGTTCGTTTAATATATGTTGATCCGCGACAAGTATACTCCCTACCATTATTTAACCTGTGGAATGTTATCTGATGAAAACTATTGTCATATTATCCAGTATATTGATTTGTGCTTCTCTAAGCGGTTGCGCAGTACAGAATGATAAAACCCAGTTTAATGGCCTCGGCTTGACGTACCAGTCTGATGTTAAAAAACTGCAAAATGGTGATTATTATACTGAAGCGGAAGCCGCTCCAGCAGCAGGACGAATGTCAGGCGCCACCGGAGTCGTTAATACTAAAGCAACTGATTTTTGTAAGGCACAAAATAAACTCATGAAAGAAGTTAAGCAAGAAACTGATTCTCATTTACTTATTAATGGGGTTGCCCGTTTGACATTTCGTTGCGAATAATGCCTGAAGCACTGTGGCTAACAGAGTCACAGTGCTGAGAGTCATCCACTGCGGGTACAACAGAACAGCAAGAGCCTGTACATAAATTTGTGTAATTGCCTGATTTTGATATGTTCAATCCAACATCAAAAGCAGGTTAATTTATGGACGAAAAACAGTTGCAGGC
>NZ_FXAS01000121.1:0-1417 GCF_900177785.1 Cedecea sp. NFIX57
GCGTATGGCAATGAGCCGCTTTATTATCGAGTTTGGTGACCGCCTGGATGGTCACTTCTGAGAAAAGGCATTTACACAGAATCGTGTACAGGGTCAACAGCAAACGCCGTTTAGTATCAATTTAAATAGTAAGTAATCAATAAATTACATTTCATTATTGAAAGTTCTCAGCCCTCCCTTACTGACGGATCCCGGCACTGTAATGGTAACAGCTTTTCAATGTCTTCATGCTGAGCCGGATACGGTTGATTCTCATGGTTTTGTTCCTTGCTGGAGATCGCGTGACAGCGATGCCCTTAAGAACAGGGCGTCATTAAAACGACGCTCACGCATAAACCGGAGCAATCCCATAACCAAGCGTCCTTAGGTGAAGTTTAAACCTGCATTTCTCCTCCATATTACTGCAGCCAGTACTTCAGCGCCTGACCCAAAACCTGCATTTCACTCTAAATCGGGTGTCTCCTGTGATCCGGGGGAGTTGCCCGCAGCCTCACGCATGAACTATCGTTTTCTCATCAGTGAACATCCTTCTTCAGTTAAATATGATGCTGATAATACCTGCTGAAATAATTAAGAAAATACGAGTTTACCGGATGCTGACGAATGAGATGAAAACACGTCAGTAAGCTATGCAAACACTGTAGCCTCCAGAATTGTCCACCCTCACCCACAATACACCTCTTTCGCACCAGAACCCAAGGCAAGAGCCGGATGTGTTAATAGCACACGTCCGGGTCTGTACGCAGGGAGCCGGTAACGGCTACTCCTATCACTACTGCGTGAATCAAGCGTAGGCGACAACTACCTTGACACGTACAGATATGTGTATATAGAAAGCTTACGTTCCTCTCAGTGTTACTCTATAAATGGGTGTTTTCCTCATCATTCATTTTAGTGAGTTCAAGGTGATTCGATATTTTTAGGCCCACACTCTTACTTGTTATTTGGATATCTCTAAAATTGAAGCTTCTTCTTATTTTGGTATGGGGAACTTTTTCTGTCAGATGTGACGTTTTTTCCACTCGATTTAAATGAATGTTATTGCTTTCATTATGGGCAACTGATTTTACACTTCTGCTACTATTGATATTTTTATCACTGATAAAAATTGCTCCTTCAAGAGATTTTCCCTTCCAATAATCCGCGCTCATTTTAGAAATTACGCCGGCCCCTCTCAGAAAACTTAGAATTGACGATGTATAAGATGCAATGCCACTTGCTGTCTCATTATCCCGGCAACCAGCCAGATACAGGTACCGGCAGGGAGTGAGATCACTTGCCCGCTCCTTTCAGCTCGCGCAGCAGGGTTCGCAGCAGCGTGAGGGTCAGTTCTCCGGAGAGCCGTATTCTGGCTCTGCCGACAGTGATTTCACAGTGCATTCCCGCAGGTTGTGCGTCCGGGGGAGACGGGCTGGCC
>NZ_FXAS01000120.1:0-1417 GCF_900177785.1 Cedecea sp. NFIX57
ATACTTCCCACCCATTATCCCTTTCATCACGAAGCCAGTCATTATCAGGATTAATGCTTCCACTCCGGATGTTTTAATCCTGATAAAAGCTTTTACTGGCACTGTTGCAAAGTTAGCGATGAGGTAGCCTTTTGTTTTATTGAAAGCAACTGGTAGCGGGTTTTCTCTTTGGTCAAAGCGATAACCGAGATCTGCAAGACCTGGCTCGGCATCAAAACATTGCGTAATGGCTGATTTTCGATATTTTCTAATAATATACCGAACTTCAGCCACTTTACAGACATGAGAATGCCTGATGCAGGCGCCATTTCCAGTTTAAAGACGGATTTCAAACCGTCAGTCGATCAGCAAAAATGTCGCAGGTTGATCAGCGTATACGCCAGTGTTTTGAACGCATAATGCACTTCGCTTCGTCGCTTAAAACGCAGCAACAGTCGACGAAATTTATCCTCCCAGGCGAAAACCCGCTCAATGGTGCGGAACCGTTCTTTAAAAATAAGCGGGTTAAACAGCCGCTTACGCCCACGCTTTATCGTTTTACGCCCCCGGGGATTTTCGTTGATGTTCGGTGTCATCCCCCGGTTGAAAATGGCTTTACGGTTAGCCCGGGAGTCGTACGCCCCGTCCAGACTGATAACGCTGCCGTGCAGGTCGAGCCCCAGGGTTTTCGCCAGCGAAGTCAGACGGGGCAGGGCTTCGCGAAAGAGCGGGGATTCGTTCAGATTACCGGCTGCGGTAACGAAAGGCGCAATCACGTTGCAGTTGCGGTCACAGAAGGCCACGACCTTGTCACCCTTCATTTTTTTGTGGCCGCTGAAGCCGATGTTATCGCCGCCTTTTTTCGCGGCGGGGGGGGTGCCATCCCCGTGGATAACAGTGAGATCGAGCATCCCGCACTGATGCAGCAGGCTGACGCTGGCAGTAAAAATGGCGTCAAAACAACCGAGGGACAGCCAGCGCCGCCAGGTGGCGTAAACCCGGGTATAGTGGATTTCAGGGCGACCATCCGGGCCTTTATCGATGGGAAGCATTTTCCACTGACAGCCGAGGTAAAGTATCCTCAGGATATAGTTGAATATCTTAAAACTGCTGATTTTTGGCGCGGGGCCGCGGCGGGGAGCCACCTGGTGGGGGAAGATAAATTCCTGGAACTGCAAAAAGGTTAACTGGACCGGGATAGCCTGCCCTGCCTGGCTTCTTGCCATCATCACCGTCAAAGAATGAGGATTTTATGGCTGCGGGCAGAGCAAACGCAAATCCCTGTTGGCATAAGGACTGAAGACAAATTCCATCCAGGGAGAAAACCCGCTACCAGTTGGGCGTTGTTCTGGTCAAGTTAATCAGGACACTTTTTTATCAGACATCTGTTCATAGCGTACCGGAGATATTTCCCCGTTCGCCGTATGATTTCTGTCAA
>NZ_FXAS01000119.1:0-1426 GCF_900177785.1 Cedecea sp. NFIX57
GCCGGTGGTGTTCAGTGAATCGGTCATCATTACTCCTCAATACGGTTCAGGGCAAAGCCGGTGATGCTCACCCGCGCTTCGTTGTCCACGTTGTACTCGTCACCCACCGTCTGCACGGTAAAGTTCTGGTACGTGATGGTCTTGTCGTCGCCATCCTCAGGGAACAGCGTCAGCTTCGCGTCCACGATGTTTTCCCAGATAAAGGTGCGGCCTTTGGGTTTGACTGCCTCCAGCGTCAGGTTGTACGTCGCGATGCCGTTGACGTGCCCGCGCGCGCGGCCGGTGGAGTTCATGGTCTTCACCAGCTTGCGCCCGGTATCGACCGTCGGACTGACGCGGGTCACTTCGATTTCCGTGCCATTCACCTCCAGCACAATCGGCCCAATGTAGACATCTGCCATGGTTCTCTCCTCAGTACAGGTAGACCGTGCCGGTCAGGATATGCAGGCCGCGAACCACCGGGGCCGGGATGCCCACATCCGCGCGGGTCCGGTCCTGTGCATTACGTGTGACGGTCACCTGATTTTTGTATGTGTCGATATCTTCCACCCACTCCAGCCGCTCCATGGCATACAGCACATCCAGCGTCTCCGAGCGGATTTGCTGCAGCCTGCGGTCGGTCAGCTTCCCGCCGTTCGGGAAGCGCTGCGACATCCTTGTGCGCCACGCCAGCCGGATGGCATCGAGGGTGCGAATGGTCGTGATATCCAGCAGGGTGTCATCGTCCGTGCCCGCCGCGTTCTTCACGTAGGTACTGATGGCGCGAACCAGTTGCACCCGGCTACCCTGCACCCGGAACGGGGTCAGGCCGTTATGCAGCGCTTTCTCCTCTTCAGTGCGCATTGGCCAGGCTGACTGGGGCGTAATATCCAGCCCCGGCAGTTCGCGGTTATCCAGGGGCTCGGACGGGTCGTCCTCGCTGATGAGGGTCGCTCCGTAAACAGCGGCGATTTCGCCGGGGCTGCACAGCGAGCTGTTATGCCAGCCCGTCGTAATGCGGGCCGCGTTGACGGCCCCGGTCAGGGTGGTCCCGGCCGCCAGCGTGCCACGCCAGCCGGTTACCCCGATGGCTCCGCGCTGTTCTACCGGGCCGGAGACTTTGTCCAGGTGAGTAGCCAGCTTACCCATGGCCGTACTGGTGCTGTACGGCATCACAATCACCGTGTGCCCGGCGCTGAAGATGGCGGCGAGCGCCGGGGCGATGTCCGGGTCACCGACCCCGCCTGCCATCGGCTTCATCGCGCCGGTGATGCCGTCTGCCGTGATGGTGAGCACCAGCCCGGTTTCATTCCCGCAGGTGCCCTTGTTGCGGGCCGTCAGCGTGATGCCTCTGACTTTGGGTGGGTCAGCCTCAAAGGTCACCGGGGTGACATCCCCCGATTCTGCCGTAAGCGGCAGGTCAGCGCGGGCGGTGATGGCCCCCACG
>NZ_FXAS01000118.1:0-1426 GCF_900177785.1 Cedecea sp. NFIX57
GCCGGTGGTGTTCAGTGAATCGGTCATCATTACTCCTCAATACGGTTCAGGGCAAAGCCGGTGATGCTCACCCGCGCTTCGTTGTCCACGTTGTATTCGTCACCCACCGTCTGCACGGTAAAGTTCTGGTACGTGATAGTCTTGTCGCCGCCGTCCTCGGGAAACAGCGTCAGTTTTGCGTCCACGATGTTTTCCCAGATGAAGGTGCGGCCTTTGGGTTTGACCGCCTCCAGCGTCAGGTTGTACGTCGCGATGCCGTTGACATGCCCGCGTGCGCGGCCGGTCGAGTTCATGGTCTTCACCAGCTTGCGCCCGGTATCGACCGTCGGACTGACGCGGGTCACCTCGATTTCCGTGCCGTTCACTTCCAGCACAATCGGCCCAATGTAGACATCTGCCATGGCTCTCTCCTCAGTACAGGTAGACCGTGCCGGTCAGGATATGCAGGCCGCGTACCACCGGGGCGGGGATACCCACATCCGCGCGGGTCCGGTCCTGCGTATTACGTGTGACGGTCACCTGATTTTTGTATGTGTCGATATCTTCCACCCACTCCAGCCGCTCCATGGCGTACAGCACATCCAGCGTCTCCGAGCGGATTTGCTGCAGCCTGCGGTCGGTCAGTTTCCCGCCGTTCGGGAAGCGCTGCGACATCCTTGTGCGCCATGCCAGCCGGATGGCATCGAGGGTGCGGATGGTGGTGATATCCAGCAGCGTGTCATCGTCCGTGCCTGCCGCGTTCTTAATGTATGTACTGATGGCGCGAACCAGCTGTACCCGGCTGCCCTGCACCCGGAACGGGGTCAGGCCGTTATGCAGCGCTTTCTCTTCTTCAGTGCGCATCGGCCAGGCGGACTGGGGTGTGATATCCAGCCCCGGCAGTTCGCGGTTATCCAGCGGCTCGGACGGGTCGTCCTCGCTGATAAGGGTTGCAGCGTACACTGCCGCGATTTCGCCGGGGCTGCACAGCGAACCGTTATGCCAGCCCGTGGTCATGCGGGCGGCATTGACGGTGCCGGTCAGAGTGGTCCCGGTCGCCAGCGTGCCGCGCCAGCCGGTCACCCCGATAGCCCCGCGTTGCTCCACCGGGCCGGAGACTTTGTCGAGATGAGTGGCCAGCTTACCCATGGCCGTACTTGTACTGTACGGCATTACAATCACCGTGTGCCCGGCGCTGAAGATGGCAGCGAGCGCCGGGGCGATATCCGGGTCACCGGCCCCGCCTGCCATCGGTTTCATCGCGCCGGTGATGCCGTCCGCCGTGATGGTGAGCACCAGCCCGGTTTCATTCCCGCAGGTGCCCTTGTTGCGGGCCGTCAGCGTGATGCCTTTGACTTTGGGTGGGTCAGCCTCAAAGGTCACCGGGGTGACATCCCCCGATTCTGCCGTAAGCGGCAGGTCAGCGCGGGCGGTGATGGCCCCCACG
>NZ_FXAS01000137.1:0-1135 GCF_900177785.1 Cedecea sp. NFIX57
TCCCCCCCCGGATCATGGACGACTGGGGGCAGTAATCATGCCGGGTCTGGCTGGCTAACACCCCCAGTATAAGGGGGACGAATAAAGTAACGGGGCTTACCGGACAGAACGATACCATCAAAAACTGTGCTGAAAGCCTGCCCACGCTGTATCATTTGAATGGTACGGGTTAATTCTCAATGATGCTCCCTTTACGTTACGACTCTCCGTTCTGTAGAAGGGAAGCTTAGGCATCAGAATCCGACATGAGCGAGCGGAAAGCTTTGCCAGCAGAGGCATTCCCTCCGGGCACTCATTGCGAAGGTAGTTCAGTTACCTTCAATAGAGGATTGGATCGCCCGGCTGGCTCATTTGAAGTTTGATGAAACCTTCGCTCGCGCCTGCTATGAAGCGTTGAAAGTAAGGCGCTCGCAGTTTGAGGCATGTGCTGCCGTTGATTCTATCCCCGCATTCAATTGGGCACCTATTGAGCAGGCAGTAGAAAAACGTGCTGCCGATTTAATTGCTGAGAAGATTAGTTTGTCGCAATTGCAGCAAGATGGCCAACGCCAACAACTTGAAAAGCGCGTTAAGCAACTGTCACTTAGACGATTAGATAAAATCTCGGGAATCCTGGCGCAACACAGCCTGCGGGATGCCAAGCCTGACAAGGCGCTTAATGTGATTAGGGATCATGTCATTCCTAAGCTCAAAAAGCATCAAGCCGATGCAGATGCCGATGTTTATGATCTTACAGCAAAGAGTGCATGCAGCGATTTTCGGATAATCTTGGAACGAATAGTAGAATTCGTCCTTTTGAATGATGTAGTCGTTCGTTTCAGACGTGATGTTATGACCAAAGGGAAGCTGCGGGGGATCGCCAAGGTAGTAACAGAAGACTGTGATCTTATTGACGCACTGATGACTAAGTATTCAGTTTACGAGCACTCGCAAGCCGATGAGCTGCCCCTGGTACCGGTTGAACTCGATGAATTCGAAAAAGATGTATTGAAGCTCATTACATGGATGAATGAGTTCAAAACTCGAATCGTGTTCTGGTCGAGCCTGTACATAAATTTGTGTAATTGCCTGATTTTGATATGTTCAATCCAACATCAAAAGCAGGTTAATTTATGGACGAAAAACAGTTGCAGGC
>NZ_FXAS01000116.1:0-1444 GCF_900177785.1 Cedecea sp. NFIX57
GCGTATGGCAATGAGCCGCTTTATTATCGAGTTTGGTGACCGCCTGGATGGTCACTTCTGAGAAAAGGCATTTACACAGAATCGTGTACAGGGTCCGGTGCGATTGGGCATCTCGTCACCCCCCTGTACATTTCATCTGGCATCTGGCATCTGGCATCTGGCAGCAAACACTCATGAAATTATCTGTGCAGACCTGTCGCTGAACAATATTACGGACTCAGAGGCATTCCCCGGGTTAATCCGGCAAACCCACCGAAACTGATTTATGCCACAACGCCGCTCTGCGCGGCCTGTTGCTGAATGAACATCGGGTTCAGTGTCTGGCCTGATTATCTGTCCGGGATGCCCTGTCAGGCCGGAAGCCGATAGCTGTCAGAATATCCCGGTCGTCATCCGCATAATGCGCTTCAACCTCGCTTGCCGGATGAACGGACAACGCGTCGCGAATACTGGCGGTAGTGTGGTCCCGGCAGTTCACTGAGGTGCATCAGTTCGGGGGCCAGGGCAGCGGCCAGCGCTGCGTTGTTCACCTGTATAAAGGCGTGGCGCTGGAGACGGACGTTGATACGCTGCACGGCCTCATGGTCATGGATGTAACCTCGTCTTCCCGTTCACGGCCGGCTTTGAGCTGACTGTGCCCGACGTTCATTTCCGGGGAGCGGAGCATGCGCCTACAATCCAGAATGGTTAACGCGCACCAACCCATGCCGACCAAAAATGAGCAGTAGTGGTTTCACTGTTGATCATCCGGCCCCATCAGCTTTGTAGCCTCCGCTTGATGTGAAAGGCATTTGAAGGCTGATTTTAGCAACCTGATGCTCTCAGCGTTTACCGGCGGCGAATAGCGAGAACGACGGGTTCCCAGAAGGATCGCCCTGTCAAGTTTCCCCAGTTGTTTTATCGCCTGTTGGGCATTAGCGTTATTTGATGCAATATCTTGACGGGTAACAGGCAGAGAGTGGTAACGCTGGGCTATAGAGAAGATACAACGAATTTGATGGCTAACACGATGTAGCCATGCTTTACGCTCTTTCAGTGAAATCAGGCCGTAATGGTGAGCCTGGAAAATAGTCATAATTATTTGATCGGAGGCAGCAAGAAGGTAAGCGGAGCGATATCCAAGCTGAGTATGGCTGTGGACACCGATTTTCAGCGGTGAAGTGGCGTACCCTTCTGAACAAAAAGTATTACCCGGCAGCAAAAACATGATTTCCTCAAGATTACGCTGCCATTTCTGAAGCTGCTGGTTGGTTATGTCTGTCAGCGATTCAGCCTCGACCAGGGCAGCATCCGCCCATGGATTATCTGCCAGTGAATCACGATGTATCTGGGACATGAGTCGGAAAAATGTAAGCGCCCCATACTGAACGTGGCGTAAGGATTATTTTACAGAGGAGAGATTCCAGGGCAGCAGTTCATGTACCCGGTTTGAAGGCCTGTCGTT
>NZ_FXAS01000112.1:0-1503 GCF_900177785.1 Cedecea sp. NFIX57
GCTAACCGTCCAGCCTGGTTCCGCTTTTTCTCTGCGCTGCGGCTTCGGTGACGCCCTTGCATCCTCCGCTGATCACCCGGCTGTCGTGTCGGCACGGCGTAAGCCGGAACTCAGACGACATCGACTATGGAGGATTTTTTATGAGCACTACGACCACCACACCGGCTGTTTACGTTGGCACGTACCACAAATATAACTGCGGCAGCATCTTCGGCAAATGGTTTGACCTGACGGAGTTTGATGGCCGGGAGGATTTCTACGAGGCCTGTCAGGCGTTGCACGCCGATGAATGGGACGCCGAATTCATGTTTCAGGACTGGGAGGGCATTCCGTCACAGTTTGCTTCTGAAAGCGCGATTGACTGGGATTTTATCGCCGCTTATAAACGCGCTGAAGAAGAGGGCTGGGAGGCCGCTTTTATCGCCTGGGCAGAGTATACCGGCGAATGTGACTATGACGCTTTTGAGGATGCGTACTGTGGGGAGGCGGAAAGCGAGGAGGACTATGCGCAGGAGATGGTTGAGGACAACGGCCTGCTGAACGATGTGCCGGAGCCGCTGTGCAGCTACTTCGATTTTGAAGCCTGGGCGCGCGACCTGTTCAGCAGCGGCTATGTGTTCCATGACGGCTATGTCTTCCGCAACTGATTCTCCCCGGCAGGCGGTTTAGCCGCCTGTCAGCCCGCGCGGAAACCCCCTGGCAGGCTCTGCCTGCCGGCGAAGTACGCCGCGCCTGCAGCGCCGCGCACCTCCGCCAGCATCAGTTGTTTTGGTGGTGCCAGATTCTGAATATCTGTGTGCATCACCTGGTCGTCAATATTCCTCTTTTGGTGATAATCCCTGCACTGGCACTGGCACTGGCACTGGCACTGGCACTGGCACTGGTGTTTCTGTGTTGTTTAAAAGCTCCTGTTCCCTTCATTTTTTTGCAGCTTCTGTTCGTTCCTCTTCTCACTCCGGGCGTCCGGGCGGGCTGTCATGCTCCGCACAGAGCCAGCACGCTGTCTCTGCCCGGGCCCAAAAAGACGGGCCAGCGGGTGTCCATCCCATGACGCAACATCAAAGGCAGCTTGCAGCATCCCGGAGGGATGCGCCGCCTGGGCGCGCCGTTGCCTGCGCTTAAGGCGAGCACCGCCGACAGACAAACGACGGTCGTCGGTATTCGTAAGGCGCAACGCCGTTTCGCGCCCGCGCGTTTCGTCGTTGCGGCGGGTTCCTGCTCATATCTTGCCGGGTTATTTCACCCTTGTGAGTCCTTTCGCCGGGGCTGAGACAACCACAGCCGCTGTCTTCCGTCCAGGGTAAATGGCACGCGGTAAACCGCGCCCCGGACGGAAGACATCGCCCGCGCCGGTTTACGCCCCTGCGGCGAACGGCTCTCAGGCGGGTGAAGGTTACAACCAGCGGGCGTGTGCAGCAGGTCCCCGCAAAACGTCAAAACCGCGGCCCCGGCAACTCGACGGGTGATGGTTTTTTAAAGAAAAAACAGGTTCAGAGGGAGGAA
>NZ_FXAS01000110.1:0-1531 GCF_900177785.1 Cedecea sp. NFIX57
TCGGCCGTCGCACATGCTCATCGTGGATTTCCCTCCTGGCATGCGCCATGCACGCAGCCTCTGTTATTCGTCCGGTTTCATACAGCGCATCATACCCACCGTAAGCATCGGCCTGGAGCACACCCCGGTATCCCGCAAGGTGTCGCTGAGGGTGCTTCCCTTTCCTGTCCGCTGAGTACGAGAACCAGACGGCCGGCGGCTCTGCCAGCCCCGCGTTGCGGTCATCCCGGACATAGACCCACAGTCGCCCGGTTCGGGTTTTACCGCTTCCCGGCTCCAGTACCCTCACCGGCGTGTCGTCGCTGTGCACCTTGCCTGCCTGCAGAACATACTGGTTCAGGGCGTCATACAGCGGGCGGAGTCGCTCCGCCATCATACTGACCCAGCGGACCATCGTGTTACGGCTCAGCGTCACACCCTGGCGGGCATAGATTTCAGACTGCCGGTACAGTGGGGTGTGTTCACCATATTTACTGACCAGGATCCGCGCCAGCAGACTGCTGCCCGCCCGGCTGCCTTCGATGGGCTTTGCCGGGAGCGCTGCCTGCACGATGACGTCGCACCGGCTGCACGCCAGCTTCGGACGCACCGTTTCGATGACCTTAAAAGCAGTGTTGATGATATCCAGTTGCTCAGAGACCGTTTCGCCCATGGCCTTCAGCTCTCCGCCGCAGGCCGGGCAGGCTGTTTCTGTGGGGGCTATCCGTCGGGTTTCCCGGGGCAGCTCAGCCGGTAACGGGGGGCGTGGTGGGCGGTGACCTGCCGGGACAGGCTTCTTTTCAGGTTCAGCGGTGACCCCGGTCACCCTTTCAGGCTCCGGAGCATCCTCTGTCAGATAACTTTTCGCCGTGTTAAGCCGGGCTTCGAGTTCAGCCAGACGTTTTTCGGCCTGCCGGATTTTGTTTTCGAGTTTATGACGACTTTTTTCTGAACTCTGTCCGAACAGCATCCGCCGCAACTTATCAAGCAGGGCTTTCAGGCGTTCGATTTCCAGCTCATAGCCAGCTACCTGACCCGCATACTGGCGAAGCCGGGTTTGTTGTTGCTTCAGGGCTTCCTGTTGTTTACGCAGCAGGGCCTTAAGCTGGTCAATATCATCAGGCAGTTCATTTTTCATCCTCTGACATTACAACACCTTATACCCGCAGACCAGCGGGACGTTTGTGCGACGGATGCTTCCAGTTCAGTCCCTCCAGTAACATGGCGAGCTGTGCCGTCGTCAGCGTGATTTTACCGTCACTGACGGAGGGCCAGACGAAGTGTCCGTGCTCCAGGCGCTTGATAAACAGGCACAGACCGTCCTCATCAGCCCACAGTAGCTTTACCATATTCCCCCGGCGCCCCCGGAAGATAAACAGGTGCCCGCTGAACGGGTCATCGTGCAGCACATTCTGGACCTTCGAGGCCAGACCATTGAAACCATTGCGCATGTTGGTTATCCCGGCAACCAGCCAGATACAGGTACCGGCAGGGAGTGAGATCACTTGCCCGCTCCTTTCAGCTCGCGCAGCAGGGTTCGCAGCAGCGTGGG
>NZ_FXAS01000109.1:0-1688 GCF_900177785.1 Cedecea sp. NFIX57
GTGTGCAGCAGGTCCCCGCAAAACGTCAAAACCGCGGCCCCGGCAACTCGACGGGTGATGGTTTTTTAAAGAAAAAACAGGTTCAGAGGGAGGAACAACATGAACGAGGCGCGGGCGGTTTTACCCGACGACACCTTTACCCGTGAACAGGCTGAGGCTGTTGCGGCGCAGTACACCAACGTGGTGACAGAGGAAGGTCAGGGGGCGCATTTTCGTCTGGTGCTTCTGCACGAAGGCTTCATGACCTGGTGGGCATGGAATTTTGAACAGGGTTCCAGAGGGGAAATTAATCACGCCATTAAACGCTACGGCATCCGTAAATCGCAGTAAGAAGAGATGCCCTGCCGGAGCATCCGCTCCGCAGGGCCGGACAATCATCAATAACACTCGAGGTATCAACTATGTCAGTAACCGATGTTAAAGCAAAAGCACCCCAAAAAGCGAGCAGCAAAAAAATCACGAAGGCGCAGGAAGATGCCCTGAAAGCCGCCCTTGAGGCCGCTGTTGTGGAATACGTTCCGCTGTCCAGTCTCGTTAAATCCCCGCTGAACGTGCGCACCATTCCCTATTCTCTCGACAGTGTTCGCGGTCTGGCCGACTCCATCGCGGCGCTCGGCCTGCTGCAGAACCTGATTGTTCACACTGTCGCGGAGGGACAATCCGGCGTGGCCGCAGGGGGCCGCCGACTGACGGCCCTGCACCTGCTGGCGCAGGAGGGGCGTGTCCCGGCTGACTATGTTGTCATGGTGAAGCGCGTCTCTGACGACATTGCCGCCCTGGCCTCGATTGCCGAGAACGAGCAGCGGGCGGCCATGCATCCTGCCGAGCAGATTGCCGGGTTCCGTACGCTGGCAGAACAGGGCAAAACGCCCGCCCAGATTGGTGACGCGCTCGGTTTTGGCTCCCGCCACGTCCAGCGGATGCTGAAGCTCGCAAACCTCGCCCCGTCCCTGATGGAAAAACTCGCGCAGGATGAACTGACGGTGGACCAGTGTCAGGCGCTCTGCCTCGAAGATGACCCGACCCGTCAGGTCGAAGTGTTTGAGAGCGTGAAGACCAGTTGGTCGAACGCGCCCGCGCACCTGATTAAACGCGCCATCACCGACACCGAGATGTGCACTGACAGCGCAAAATTCCGGTTCATCGGGCGCGAAGTATACGAAGCGGCAGGCGGTTACGTCCGTGAAGATCTGTTCAGCCAGGACGAGGGCGATGGCACCGCGGACAGTGTGCTGGTTGAGCGTCTGGTGCAGGAGAAACTGGCGCGTATCGCGCAGGATATTCAGCAGCAGGAGGGCTGGACGTGGAGTCGCGGACGTGCAGCCCGCATCTGGCACCACGGCGACGACGCGAACGAGTTTGTCCTGCCGGATGAACCCGAGCCTGTATACACCCCTGAGCAGCAGCAGCGCCTTGATGAACTCCGTGAGCAATGGGACGGCTACAACGCCCGCTGTGACGAGACGGACGCCCTGGAAGCTGAGATCGACGCTATCGAACAGGCCGCAGAAGTCAGCGCGTGGACTGACGACATGAAGCCGGGGGCGGGCGTGGTGGTCAGCCTGTACGGATGGCAGGTGTACGTGCAGCGCGGCGTGCGTCTGAAAACGGATATGCCGGAAGAAACCGACGAAAACCGCAGTGTCACGATGCCGTTCACCTCGCGCCAGGCAGATGCCGCAGAGGGG
>NZ_FXAS01000106.1:0-1791 GCF_900177785.1 Cedecea sp. NFIX57
GCCGCGTCTGGCGTATCGGCTGTATCCTCACCGCCACCGGCATCAAGATTGAGGCCGCCGGTCAGGGTAAAAGCCTGCGTGGCCGCAAGCACGGGGCGCACCGTCCCGACCTGGTACACCTCGATGACCTCGAGAACGACGAGAACGTCGTGACGCCTAAGCAGCGCGACAAGCTGGAGAAGTGGCTCAACAGCACCGTGTTACCCCTCGGCGGGGCGGGCATGAAGCTCGACATTATCTATGTCGGCTCCATCCTGCACTACGACTCGGTGCTGTCGCGCACCATGAAAAACCCTTCCTGGAACGCCCGGCGCTTTCAGGCCATTCTCGCCTGGCCGGAGAACATGGACCTGTGGGATGAGTGGGAGGAGCTGCTGCGCACCAAAGGGAAAGCGGCCGCGAAGGCGTACTACCGCCGCCGCGAAAAAGCCATGCTCCGGGGCTCCCGCGTGTCGTGGGCGGCCCGCCCCCTGATTGAACTGATGCTCATCCGCGTGCGGGTCGGCACCCGCGCGTTCGACGCGGAATACCAGAACGATCCGGTGAACGGCGAGAACGCCATCTTCCACGAGTGCATTCACTTCTGGGACGAACTGGAGCCCGATGTCATCTACTTCGGGGCCTGTGATCCGTCACTCGGCAAGCAGAACCGCAAGGGGAACGACCCCAGCGCATTGCTGATTGGGGGCTGGCACCGCATCAAAAAGGTGCTGAAGGTGAAAGTGGCCGATATCCGTATCCGCCGCCCGAAGAAAATCATCACCGATATCATAAAACTGCAGAAGGAACACGGGTGCGTGGCCTGGGCGTTTGAGTCCGTACAGTTCCAGGACTTTCTGCGTGAGATCCTGATTGAAGAGTCCCTCAAAGCCGGTATCCCGGTGCCTGCCCGCGCGGTGATCCCCACCACCGATAAAGCCGGACGCATAGAGTCCCTGCAGCCGTTTATGGAGAACAAGCGCATTTTGCTGGCGTCCGGGTTAACCACGCTGATTGAGCAGCTGAAACACTTCCCGATGGCCGACCACGACGATGGCCCGGACGGGCTGCATATGCTGTGGGCCATCGCCGCCAGCAGCGTGGGCAATTTTGAATTTATCCCGATTGGCCCGCCTGGCGCAGACGACCGCCGGGAGGACGATGATGATTATGATGACCGGGGCGACGGGTTCGGTCCGGGAGGATGGTAAAAATGGACATTAAAAGCCTGTTTAAACGCCTGGTCGGGCGCGGGGAAGATACCGCCGAACCGGTGCAGAGCAGTGATTATCCGATGCTGTATCTGGACCACCAGGGGCACCCGTCCACCGGGCTGGACGTGCAGAAGGTCTATCTCTGCCTGAAGGCGGCGGAAGACGGTGACCTGGTGCAGCAGAGCGACCTCTTCACCGACATGGAAGAGCGTGACGGCCACCTGTTCGCCGAGCTGTCCAAGCGCAAACGGGCGTTGCTGACGCTGCCCTTTGCCGTCAAACCGCCGAAAGAGGCCACGGAAGCGGAAATTAAGCTCGCCGCAGAGGCTGAGGGCTGGATACGCAACCTGCCGGGCTTCAGCGAGATGCTGATGGATATGCTGGATGCCATCGGGCACGGGTTCTCCTGCATTGAGATCGAATGGGGACAGCGCGGTGGCCTGTGGATGCCGGTCGCCTTCCATAAGCGCCCGGCGCGGGCCTTTACGGTGGCCATGACTAACCATGATGATATCCGGCTGAACACCGGCACCAGTGCCGACGGCGAGCCGCTGTGGGAAACCGGCTGGATAGTCCACCGGCACCGGGCAAAATCCGG
>NZ_FXAS01000111.1:0-1510 GCF_900177785.1 Cedecea sp. NFIX57
CGCTGTGACGTTCTGTTCGCCATGATGCGTGACGGTACTTTTTATACCCCTGCGGCATCATAAGCATGCTTGACAACTTAATAGGGGCACCCCCCGCTTACGGACGTCTAAAATAGCAAGTGGCAAAAATATGGCGGCTTGCCGCTTACAACCCCTTTTTCTCCTGTACGGCAGCTATACCCGCAGGTTTAGAATTCCCTGAGAACGGTTTTCCGTCTTCTGTTATCCCATCGTATTTTATTGGATTCCCCGTGGCGGTTATATAGGTATTGTTGGGGTTTTCACGATGATAAATAGCTTCTTCTGCATCAATAATCATATCCCCGCTTCAGTGTGTACATGGCCAACAGCCTTAATATTTCCATTTGATAATATTAACTGGTTGTCCGAATCTATTGTGTACTTATTTGATGTGGCTTCTGAAGCGTTAGCAGTGCCAGTAATAAAAAATAAAATAATTAAGTATCCTTTCATTTGTACCTCCAGTTCATATTTAATGATTGTATCCGTCTAAAAAGTGGCATTAAGGTTAAAAATTCACCGAAAGCAGCATTTTCGCCACAAATATTATCGCATGGCGCGCCATCGGGGCTTATCTGATCGCTAAACTCATGGTCAGGAAATATGTAAAACGACGTTCCAGTTTCCTAACCTTGGACATCATCGTTACCAGGATTAATCAGTTTCTCCAGACGTCGGGGACGGTGCGCTTACCAATATCCTGCGGCTACTGCCGCAGTGATTTGAAAGGAATATCATAAAGGCCGCAGTACAATGCGCAGCGGGTAAGGGGGACGCTGCCACCTTCCCCTACCCGTGTACCAATGGCATTCTGGTCTGGTTGACTGATTTACCACGTCTTTAGCTGATTAGGCCTGTATTCCAGTGTGAAATTAAGTAAATCAGATTGCCCCTCCATAAGGGGCATAATCTGGCTATCCAGAGACGCTATGGTAAAAGGCGCCCGCAACAAGTTGTCAAAAATCCGCCTTTCTGTAATAACCTCACCGAAAAACGCCCTGACTCGTGTCTGAGGACCAATAATTTTTGAAAGCTGATATCCCAAACTTTGTTCCCCGCCATCAGCTGAATGGCATATAGCAAGAGTGATTTGCTGATATTCATTCGGAGGATCTCCCACCACATTTCTCAGATGGTCATGAAATTGCTGAGCATTCAATATTTCATTGTTTAACTCTACCCCTCCCTCTTCTCCATGTGCAATAACGTAAAGATGCCCTCCCTCTGTTTCTGCTGCATATGAATATCGTCCTGCCTCGTATGCCTCGCCAGCCATTCCCAACGAATATGCATTATCAATATTTACAACCTCTCTGACAGGTTGCTGGCCCCCTGCCCCCCCTGCAGTTCTGCGAAGTAATTGCCGTCGGGATGCACTCATTGCAATACGCTGGGCAGGATAACGACCAGCATCTTCCCCGGCCTCAGACGCCTGCTGTGTCGCCACCACCCCCGCCTTCGCCCCCTGCACCCCGGCCATGGCGACCAT
>NZ_FXAS01000102.1:0-2302 GCF_900177785.1 Cedecea sp. NFIX57
TCTGATCGTGTTCATGCGATGTAACTCCCGGAATAATGCAGTCAGTAAAAGTATGGCACTAACACCTTAGGGAGGGGCGTCCATCACATCACTACAGTATTCTGTGTGGCGATCGGTTGCGCTTTGCCGGGGCGCAGGCCGGGATGCACGCAAAGGAATTGCTGTCAGAAAGGTATCACGTAATAGCAAAAAAACGATGGCTGCAAACAGGGCTTATGGATCAGTGTGCCTGAAAAATGGATTTCAGGTTAAAAAGCAAGCGTCACATACTAACCGTATTGACGCTCAGGCAGATGTGAGATCAGCTTTCCACGGCAGCAGATCGCGCAGTCGGTTCACCGACCAGTCCTGGATATGTTCCAGCACATAGCGCAGCCACGCCTCCGGCTCCACGCCGTTCAGCCGGCAGGTGCCGATCAGCGAGTACAGCACTGCTGCCCGCTCCCCACCCGTATCTGAACCGGCGAACAGCCAGTTTTTCCGGCCAAGGGCAACACCGCGCAGCGCGTTCTCCGCGATGTTGTTGTCTATCTCCGCCCAGCCGTTGCTGCAGTACAGGTTTAACGCGTCCCACTGCTTCAGCAGGTAGACAAACGCCTTCGCCGTATCCGAGTGCCGTGACAGCACCTTCATCTGAACCTGTATCCAGTCGTACAGCGACTGCATTAACGGGATAGTCTGCTCTTTACGTACCGCCAGCCGCTCGTCTGCCGGGCTGCCGCGTATCTCTGCCTCAATGGCATACAGTTTTCCGATTCGCTTCAGCGCTTCGGTTGTAATGTCGGTCGGTGTCCGGGCATGCACGTCGTGGATTTTCCGCCGGGCGTGCGCCATGCAGGCCGCTTCCGTGATGCGGCCGCCTTCGTACAGCGCGTTGTAGCCACCGTACGCGTCCGCCTGCAGGATACCGCTGTATCCGGCAAGATGTTGCTGCGGATGCACACCTTTCCGGTCCGGCGAGTACGCGAACCACACCGCCGGTGGAAGTTGCGACCCCGCATTACGGTCATCCCGTACGTAGACCCACAGCCGGGCCGTGCGGGTTTTGCCGCTGCCCGGCTCCTGAACCGGTACCGGGATATCGTCGGTATGCACTTTGCCCGGCATCAGCACGTACTGGCGCAGCAGGTCGTACAGCGGCTCCAGCAGCTCGCTGACCGCGCCGGACCAGCGCCCCAGCGTGGCACGACTCAGCTCCACGCCCTGCCGACGGTATATCTCTGACTGACGATAGTGAGGCGTATGTTCGGCGAACTTCGCCGTGACGATGCGCGCCAGCAGGCCGGGACCCGCATAGCTGCGCTCGATGGGTTTCGAGGACATGGCTGTCTGAACGATGTGGTCACAGCTACAGCAGGCCAGCTTCGGCCGCTGCGTTTCGATAACCTTAAAGGCGCTGCTGATAAGCTCCAGTTGCTCCGATACGTCGCAGCCCAGCGCACTGAGTTCGCCGCCGCATTCCGGGCAGGCGGTTTCTGCCGGCGACAGCGTGCGGGTTTCCCGGGGAAGCGAGGCTGGCAGCGGTTTGCGGGCAGAAGACTGGCGCAGCGGCTGCGGGAGTGCCGGGTCATGCTGCTCGCCCAGCACCTCTGCCATCTCCTCCTGCAGGGCGCTGATGCGCTCCTCTGCCTCGCGTACCTGGCGCTGCGTTTTCTCACGCAACTTTTCGGAGCTTTTGCCGAACTGCATACGCTGCAGCTTAGCGACCAGCGCCTTCAGGCGGTTGATTTCGCTGGCGTACGCCGCCACCCGCTGTGAGAGCAGGCGATTATACTCCGCCATTTTGCGGATGGTGGTCTGCTGCTCCTGCAGCTGCGCCCTTAGCCGGGCGTTTTCATCAGGGTATGAGGTCTCCATAACCCCACTTTACAGCAGGTTATATGCGTATTCCAGGGCGTTCCGTTCGCTGCGGATGTTTCCAGTTAATGCCTTCCAGCAGCATGGACAGCTGCGCCGGCGTAAGGTGGACTTTACCGTCGCGGGTCACCGGCCACACGAAGCGCCCCCGCTCCAGCCGTTTGGTGAACAGGCACAGGCCGTCCCTGTCCGCCCACAGCACCTTTATCATGTCGCCGCGACGCCCCCGAAAGATAAACAGATGCCCGCTGAACGGGTCATCCCGTAACGTGTTCTGCACCCTGGAGGCAAGGCCATTGAAGCCGTTGCGCATGTCCGTCACGCCGGCAACCAGCCAGATTCGTGAGCCTTGCGTATTCTGGCCTGGCGTGAACGGTCATTCTGGCGGAACGTGAACGCTGATTCTGGTTTTGCGTGAACGCGTATTCCGGCGGAAAGTACCACG
>NZ_FXAS01000101.1:0-2335 GCF_900177785.1 Cedecea sp. NFIX57
GCCCACGGCCTGCCCGCTTCCGCCAGCAGGGCCTCAATCTTGCCCAGCATCGCCCGTCGCCCGGTGGCCACGCGCGGGCGGCGACCATGGGATGAGGGGGCAAAGCCCTGGGTACGCATATACAGCACCATTTTTTCCAGCTCCGTGTCGGAGCAGTCGCCCGCCGAGCGCTTCCCGGTCTGATGGGCCAGTACATCGCGGTAAGTATCATCGTCCCATCCGAGGCAGTTTTTACCGGTGTGGGCGAGGCGGATCAGATTACGTCTCATGGAAATAGCCTCAAATGAGAGAGGAAAAACGGAAGTGGCCATAATAAAAAGCCCCGCACGAGGGCGGGGCTTTGGGCCAGTTCAGTGTTCAGTTTTAACGGTTAAATTGGATCACAGCTCAATTATAAAGTCAATGTTCACTTTTTTCGACCGTCATTCACCCAGACGATCCCCAAAAGGATCACCGGGATGTACATGATTAGAATTCGATGCTCCATATCTTATACCTTATCAAAGCGAGACCCGCCGCGGTGAAGAACATCTACCTGATAGCCATACCTGTGGGTGTCAGCATTACGACCACGGACAACACAACAGCCGCCACAATCACAATGATTGTCAGGAATTTCATAAGATGCTCCACAAATTCATTCAATCCCGAAATGACCAACTCCCGCGCCCGCCGTGAAAATGCCACCATCAGGGCAGCAAACACCAGCAGAGTGACAGTGAACACTATGATAGCGAGTATTTTCATGAAATATTCCTTTCCGTTGTTGCCTGACCGCCCGAAGAACCAAGCAACAAGTGCCGAAACAGGGGCGATCGCAACAAAACACAGCAAACAAACCAGGTGCCGAATAAACATAGCGCCCCCAACGATAAGAAGCTCTCGGGTATTTTCAAGCAAGAAAAATCACATTTTCAACAACGGCCGTATAAGAACACACCCCACATGCGATATATCGCGCATGAACTTGATATATAGCAAATTTCTGCCAACAAAAAGCCCCGCACAAAGGCGAGGCTTTTATAACTTCAACGGGAAATACCTGTGCTGGTGTTCAGTTGCAATGCTAACTTTTCTGCGGAGAGATACCTGATAAATCAATTTCACAGGCCTTAACGAATTTGTTAACCGCTTTAGCAGACCCTATGGTATCGAAAGTATAGCTATACTTTTGATCACTTTGAAGATAATGAACACCAACGAGTATATGATGACTGGCAGCTTTCAATTCACTGAGCAAAAGTTTAAGTGAATCATCATTCTCAGCAGATTTTACACCAAAAAAGTTATTATTACGCGTGGTAGTCAGGGCATCAAACTTGACTGGTTTACTCTGGTCTACCTTGAAAACGAGCTCAGCCTGGATACCATCAGTGATATCTGTAGTATCACCGCTCTCAATGTATGAGACTTTTAGATGGTCCTTTGAGCAATCAAAAACAACGCCATTTAATTCGCTTTTTACATCGACCAGCATTGCTTTTTGCCCACCAGTAAAAACATCATCTTCAACATGAGTACTCCAGCCAGCAAAAGCTGCATGGCTGACCAGTGATAGCAATGCAGTAAGCAGGCTATATGACCATTTTCTGTTTTTCATACCAACCCCTGTTAAATAGAACGGCAAAGTTAAGGTTAATGAATCTGAAACTTCAATCACCAAGCGGTGATTGAATGTACTATCTGCAACATGCCATTACTGAGTCATTGACTTTTTACAATGTATTGGGAAAAGAAATATCTGAAAGAAAGCGAAACCTAGCCTGGCTATCTGTGTCAGATAATCACTCGAGGATGGAACTATAAAGATGACAGGGATAGAACCTGCTGACGCCCCATTTAGTCTGGTGATGGACGTCAGCAAGAAATTGTTAACGAAGCTTATTACCGACAAGCTCGGGATTAACTAACAACCCTGTCCGGGAAGCTATTTCTACCAACTGCCCCAGCGCGGCAACGGCAACGCTTTTATCGCCACCATCAGCCAGTTTCCGAAGGTGGCGAACCAGCCAGGAAAAGCTCAGGGCCTGCGCTGTTTCGAGTCTGAAATCACACATAAGCAGCTCTGAACTGGTATTCGGCATTTCATTGAAATAGCGCGTCAGCTCTGCGATATCAGCAGCAGAATAGCCGCTAATTCGAAGATCGTTAATCACCATATCGAGGTCAGTTACTTCAGTCATTTTTCGTACTCTCCAGCCTTCTGCAGGCGTTATCGTATTCCAGATAGGGTCCATATTTACTCATCCTCCCACTCAGTACCGCGTTTCCAGGTATCCATAACGCCGTTAATCTCCGCTGTCAGTTCCTTTAACTTGCCAGCCCACTGCTCCAT
>NZ_FXAS01000100.1:0-2363 GCF_900177785.1 Cedecea sp. NFIX57
CGTGGTACTTTCCGCCGGAATACGCGTTCACGCAAAACCAGAATCAGCGTTCACGTTCCGCCAGAATGACCGTTCACGCCAGGCCAGAATACGCACCAGTTCTGCCTCACTGGAAGTGGGCGCGAATCGTGGGGTAACGGCGTAACCCAGGCGTCCCTTATTTTTCCATTTCTCTATCAGCATTTTGCTCTGCTGGTAAGCCGTCTTTGGTGTGTCCAGTAGCGGGGCCGGCGCATTCCTGTCCATCAGCACTTTTCCGGAGATGAGACGCATATTTTTCCCAAGCGCTTTGCTGAACAGCGCATCCACAGAAACGGGATCGCTGGTGGCAAAGACCAGTGCTGTTGTAGTGCCATTGTTGATCAGTTCGTCGATAAATTTCCCGGCATAAATAGTGGCATGCTCCGGTGCACTGAATTTTATTTCGGTCGGGAAAACATAATCGCCCAGCCAGTCGAGGAGTTGTTTTCCATAAGAGGCTGTCATTTCGATTTGAGGAAGGTGTACGTGTGTGTCAACAAATCCGGGGGATATTATTTTCCCGCTATAATCAATAATCTGGTCAGGATGATATTTTTCCTGCATCGCAGTGGATGAGCCGACATCAACAATATATCCGTCTTTTACCAGTAATAAGCCATTGTGGATATAATGGCGGGACTGTATTTTTTCTTGAGGATCTCCCGTAAAGTGTAATATATCGCCTTTATAACCCGTTAATGATGCATGGGCAATGAAAGGTGCAAGCAACAGGCTTGCAAAAAATGCGTGTTTCATTTTAATCCTTAAGGTATGTAAATGGTCTGGTGAAATGAGCTTTGCGTACGTCTGTCCAGACCATTTTTAGAAAAGAGTTTATTGTCTGATCAAACGTGTTGTTGGCAGAATGCTTTCAAAATCACTTCGGAACGGGTTGATATCCAGCCCACCACGCCTTGTATAACGGGCAAAAACGCTAAGTTTTTGCGGGCGGCAATATTGTTTAATATCCATGAAAATCCGCTCAACACATTGCTCATGAAATTCATTGTGGTTACGGAATGAAATGATGTAGTGAAGAAGCCGCTTTGGATTGATTTTCTTTCCTTCGTATTTAATGATAAGACTGCCCCAGTCAGGCTGGTTCGTGACAAGACAATTTGATTTAAGCAGGTTTGATGTGAGCATCTCTGAAACAGTAATGGCGTCATCAGTCACAGCATTTTTCAGTATTTCAGGGCTGAACGAGTAATCCTTAACGTCAATATCTTCATGGTCGATATTGATTCCCGGTAAGGCCATGATGGTATGATTAAACCCGATAAAATGGGGGTACAGCCTGACTTTTACTTCCCCTCCCGCCACCTGGCTAAGATCCTTTGTGAGTATGGCTGCAACAGCATCATGGCTCCTGATCTTTGTCTGGTTAAAACTGTTGAGATACAGCTTCAACGATTTGGATTCTATCAATCCCGGCGTCGTGGCCGGGATTTCAAACTCTCCAATCGCAACAATAGGTTTACCTTTTTCATTGAGCCAGGAAATTTCATATGCTGTCCACAGATCAAAACCTGAAAAGGGGAGGTTGCCCTCACCGGTAATTCCAGCCTGTTTTCTGCCCAAAGAGCGTGGTAACGACTCCAGAATGGACGGCGAGTAAGTCTGTGGGTGCGCTATTTTTGAACCCAGCACACTTAGTGCATCTTCATCGTAATCAGGCATGTTAATTCCTTATTGATTTACTGTGTGAATAAATTTTCTGAATAACTTTCGTGTCCCATAGATAGGAAATACACCGGAGACAGCGTAGATAAGTTTAATAATAAATTGCGATACGATCATGGCTTTAATTGTTGGAAGGCTGAGTACACCATAAAAAGCAATGCTACAAAAAATGATACTGTCGATGGCTGCCGCACAAAATGAACTGGTGATGACCCTGACAAAGAGATACCTGGAGTTGGTCAGGACTTTTATTTTGCACAGCAACCATGAGTTGATGTTTTCGGAAATGAGATAGGCCAGAGAGGATGCAAGCAGTACAGCAATAATATTGTGAATGAAGTACCGATAGGCCTGATCGTGAGGCCATTCTTTAAGGTCTGGTAAAAGTGTAGACATCCACAACCCCCCCACGAAGAGGATGTTAGCAATAAATGATATGATAATAGTTCTTCGCGTCATCTTAAGCCCGTAAAATTCATTGAGTATATCCACCAGGATGAATGTCAGCGGATAGAAAAAAATGGCCGGGGGAATAATAAGATTAAATGTGGACAGATGGACAGGGAGCCTGTACATAAATTTGTGTAATTGCCTGATTTTGATATGTTCAATCCAACATCAAAAGCAGGTTAATTTATGGACGAAAAACAGTTGCAGGC
>NZ_FXAS01000099.1:0-2472 GCF_900177785.1 Cedecea sp. NFIX57
GTAAGCGCTAAGTGAGCGCCGTATTGACAGTTATTTGTCGGTGAGTTCTACGTTCCAGGGCAGAAGTTCAGCCACTTTATTGGAAGGCCACTCCGGCAACACACTCAGGATATGGCGAAGGTAAGCCTCCGGATCGATACCGTTCAGCCTGCACGTACCGATCAGACCGTACAGCAGTGCACCACGCTCACCACCGTGATCATTCCCGAAGAAGATATAGTTTTTCTTGCCAAGACAGACGGCTCGTAGCGCGCGTTCTGCGGCATTGTTATCTGCTTCTGCAAGACCATCATCGCAGTAGTAGCACAGCGCATCCCACTGGTTCAGCGCATAGGCGAACGCCTCGCCCAACCGGGATTTTTTTGACAGCGTTGCGTTTTTTTCTACCAGCCACTCATGCAGGGATACCAGCAGCGGCTTGCTTTGGGATTGTCTCGCTGCCAGCCGCTCAGCTACCGGGAGACCGCGTATGGCTTCTTCGATGGCGTACAGTTCGCCGATACGTTTCAGGGCTTCCTCTGCGGTGGCCGTTTGAGTACTTATATAGACGTCGTGGATTTTTCTGCGTGCGTGGGCCCAGCAGGCCGCTTCTGTTAACGGGCCGCCTTCACGCTCTGCGCTGAACAACCGATCGTAACCTGCGAAGGCATCCGCCTGCAGCACGCCATTATAATGGCGAAGATGTTGTTGAGGATGTTTCCCCTGCCGGTCCGGTGAGAAGGCGAACCATGCCGCTGGCGGATCTGATGAACCAGCGCTTCTGTCATCACGGACATATGTCCAGATGCGCCCGGTTTTGGTCTTCTTTCTGCCCGGGACCAGTACCGGCACCGGGGTATCATCCGTATGCAGCTTGCGGCAGCCCATCACGTAGTGATGAAGGGCCTCATCCAGCGGAGCCATTAACCGGCAGCACGCATCCACCCAGTTGGAGAGCAGAGCCCGGCTCAGCTCCACGCCCTGACGGGCAAAGATTTCGCACTGGCGATAGAGCGGCAGATGCTCACAGTATTTGGCCGTTAACACGCGGGCCAGCAGACCCGGCCCGGCGATACCCCTATCTATGGGGCGTGATGGTGCCGGCGCTTCAACGATGCAGTCGCATCGGGTGCAGGCCTTTTTCACCCTGACCGTGCGGATCACTTTCAGGGCGCTGGAGACCAGCTCCAGCTGCTCCGAGCTGACTTCACTGAGATAGGCCATATCACTACCGCAACCCGGGCAGCAGCTTTCTGCAGGCTCCAGTCGGTGGATCTCGCGGGGAAGATGTTCAGGTAAAGGTCTACGGTGACGGGACTGGCGAAGCTGGCGCGGAACCTGTGGATCGTTATCCCGACCGTTGTAACGATCGCTTTGCAGCTCCTGCTGTTTCAGCAGGGCTTCAGCGTCTTCAACCTGTCGGCGAAGTTTTTCAGAACGGGTACCGAACAGCATCCGCCGCAGTTTTTCTATCTGTGCCCGCAGATGCTCTATTTCGCGTTCTTCGTTTTCTATTTTTTCTTCTGCCCGCGCTAACGCCGAACGCAGGAACGACTCAGTCTCTGCAACGAGGCTGAGTTGACTGTCTTTCTGGCGGAGCGCATCTTCCAGCGCGGCGATACGGGCGAGATAGTCCTGACTCATGACCACATTTATAATGCGGTCATATTCTTTTTACAACATTGTCAGTGAGTTAAAGCGTGCCGTTTTTGGCTGCCGCCAGTCCAGTTTGTCGAGGAGCATGGCAAGTTGTGAGCGGGTGATGGCAATTTTGCCGTCGCGTACAGCAGGCCAGATGAACTGGCCTTCTTCCAGTCGTTTGGTAAACAGGCACAGGCCGTCAGCATCAGCCCAGAGGATCTTCACGGTGTCGCCTTTGCGGCCACGGAAGATAAACAGGTGGCCGGAGAACGGATTGTCATCAAGTGCATGTTGTACCAGCTCACCCAGGCCATTGAACGATTTACGCATATCCGTGACGCCGGCAACCAGCCAGATACGGGTGCCCGACGGGAGTGGGATCATCTTTTTAGCTCCTGTATTAACATACTAAGGAGGTGTTCGCTGACAGCGCCATTCAGACGAAGTGTCCCGTTCCTGAATGTAACTTCACAGGTTATGTCGAGGGTTTCGGGCCCAGCAAGTTTTGGCGAGCGATTTGAGGTGGTATCTTCGACATCAAGTGTAACCGGGATCAACGTGGGCATACTATTTTCGGTTGTTTCAGGAAGGCGTAGCTTTCCTTCTCGCCAATACTGACGCCACTTGAACAACAGATTATCGTTAATTCCATGTTCACGTGCGAGCTGGGCTACAGAGATATCTGCTCGATGTGAGAGCTCAACCATTTTGATTTTGAACTCTACAGGATAATTCGGGCTTTTTTTACGAACGGAGGTCAGTGATTTCATGGATAGCGTCCACCATATTTAGTGTCCACTATACTCTCAGGAATTTCAGATTCTGCCAGACGGCATTGAGTTGACGCTTACT
>NZ_FXAS01000098.1:0-2491 GCF_900177785.1 Cedecea sp. NFIX57
CTACGACCTGCTGCGGGACATGGACAGCGACGACTACCGCCAGCTGACGGCCGCCCGCGATGCGCTCAAAAAAAAGCGCGCGGACGCGAACGGCGGCTCAGGGACTTCCGGTTTGCCTGCCTCCGGCTCCGACGGTACGGATACGACGAGTCAGACATCCGGGCTCTCGATGTTGTAAAACTTGGAGCGCTCCTCGATGGTGTGAAACGCATCGAGGACCCCAAAGCCTGGTTTAAACAGCAGCGTGGCGGCGGCACAACCTTTGTGAGCCGCCGCCAATCCTCCCGGCGTCAACGCCTATCCCGCAGGACATAATCCATGGCCGGTCCCTTTGAAACACAGTTCAGCATCGGGCTGAAAGATAATTTCACCGAGCGCTATCGCCAGATCCAGGCAGAAGTGAAGCGCGCCCAGCAGGCGCGTGAGCAGCTGGGCATGCGCTCAGGTATGGCAATTCGTAGCGAAATCCGTCAGCAGATAAGCGCTTATCAGGACCTTGCCCGCAGCGGGGTGGTTTCGGCTGAAGAACAGGGCCGCGCCTACACGAAGCTGACAGAGAATGTCGGCAAACTCCGTAAAGAGCTGGGTGAAACAGATCGCGCTCAGCATCGCCTGATGACAGGACTAAAATCAGGCATAAACCTCATAGGTAGCGTGGCTGCAGGAGCAACCGGGGCCGCCATGGTGCTGAGTAAGCCCCTGCATCAGCAGAGAGATTTTGATTCTGAGCTGCACACTGCCGCAAACTTTCTTTACCGCGATAAAAACTCGGTCCAGGAACGCCTGGCTGGGGTGACAACGCTACGGGAAAACATCTATAAGGCCACGGAGTATGGCGGCGGAAAACGAGAAGATGCTGTTGCGGCGGCGGAAGTGCTGGGGCGTTCAAAAATGCCCAGAGACCAAATCTACAGCACGCTGCCGGAGATCATGAAGGTTAATACAGCCACGGGGGCTGACCCGCGGGATGTTGCCTCGCTGGCCACCGCCACCTACAACTTCGGCCTGGAGGGTAAACAATCGCTGGTAGCGCTGGATGCAGCCACGACTGCCGCTCAACACGGTAAGGCTGATTTGTCTATTCTGGCCCGCGAAACACCTCGGGGGCTGGAGAACGCCAGAGGGGCGGGTTTTGTCGGAACTCGTGGGTACGCGGATGTTATGGCCCTGTATGAAACTGCCGCAGCTATCGCAGGTAATGCAGATGAAGGGGCAACAAACGCCAGTGACCTGTTGACAGAGCTTTCATCCCGAAATCTGGCGCATAGCGCGCATCGCGTAAAGATCCATGGACGAGCCATCGACTGGGACAGTGCCGTAACACATGATGCTAAGGAGGGGCATAACGCACTCTACACGCTGGAGCATATTGTCCAGGCTGTCGATGACAATGATAAAAATATGCAGACCTGGAAAAAGCAGCTGGCGAAAACCACCGATCCAGAGAAACGCACCAACCTGCAGCGGGCAATTGACGAACGGCACCGCCAGGATGTGGGGCTGTTTCTCCGTAACCAGCAGTCCGCGAACGCTTTTTTGGGATATGAGCGAAATAAAGAACAGTTTGAGACCATTTCAGACGACATTAAAAAACAGTTCGATCTCCCTGATGGAAAACGCTCGACTGATACTGATTACGGTGTCATGAAAGATACGGCGAACTACAAAGCTCAGCAGATGGAAACAGAGAAAGAACGGGCTAGTGACGCCGTCGTTAAACCCTTCTCTGACGCGCTGGGAAATGCGGAGATCAAGCTCGCTGAGCTGGCGGTGGCGTTTCCTAAAGTCGCTATGGCTGCTGAGGGCGCGGCTATGGCCATGTCTGTTCTGGCATTAACATCGGCTCTTAAAGGTGGGTATGGGCTAATCACCAGGCTGGGAGGTGGTGCCGCCGGAGAAGCGATCACCGGTGCGGGTGTTACCGCTGCAGAAACAGCAGCTGCAGGCTCTGCAGGTGCAGAGGCTGGCGCTGCAGCCGCAGAATCTCGCAGCACGCTTGCCCGTTTATGGGGGGCAACCATGCGCGGTGGTAGGGGCATCATTGAGGGAGGGAAACGCGTACTCACCAATGGTGTGTTCGAAGATGGTCTGCTCAGCATTCCGGGCGTGGACGTGCTTACCGGCGTGCTGTATCCCTCTGATACCGTCAGCGGCAAGGATGAGAACAGCGAGCTGGCCCGCCTGAAATCCCGTAACCAAAAAGCCAACGCCAGCCACTTGCCGACCTCCTCCGAGGCGCTGTCCATGCTCCAGAACTGGAGCGGCAGCTCAGCAGGTGGCCATGCGGGGTCTGCCTTCCCGGTGCCTGTCATCCCTGCGCCGGTGGTTAACGTTCAGGTCCTGCTGGACGGCCATGAACTTCACGGCGTGATGTCCCTTCAGCAGGAACGCACCAGCCGGAGGTATGGCTCATGACCGATATGCTTTCCCAGCTGGCGGCGCTGGCCGGTATTGATGAGCTGCTGCCCGCGTCATTCCGGGGCGTACCCTT
>NZ_FXAS01000097.1:0-2555 GCF_900177785.1 Cedecea sp. NFIX57
TTCCAGAATAGCAATGAAATTATTGATCTGGATGCGCTGGTTGCCGCGCTGAAACTGGGGTAACGGAAATTTCGGCGGTTCCGGCGTAGAACCCCGAAATGTTTTATAACAGTAAGCGTCGGCATGGTTCGAGCGAGCAGATGCCACCGGCTGAATATGAAAACCTATATTATCAACGGCTCAGAAGTGTCTAGATTATCCGTGGCGATTCAGTTCTATGGCAGAAACTGGGCGGGTATCACGCAGGAAAAATTTATCTGCTTCCTGGACAGCTACATACGCTGGTATAACGAAAAACGTATCAAGCTATCATTAGGTGCAATGAGTCCGGTGAAGTATCGGCAGCATCTGGGGATCACCACATAACAGTCCAGGAAAACGTCCGCATACCCTGAGACGACAATAACGCTTTGGGCTGACAACACTGGTGCGCATAATCTATCTTATGTTAAATTTAGTCCGCCATCCATTTAGTTCATGACCGCCCGCAGACCACATTTAACCATACATTAATCTATCCCCCATCTTCTGGCCAGAGGCTATATTTGGTGGGCACCAGAGGGTGCAAAAAGCATCAGAGCCAAGCAAAGATGACTAGATCGGGCACACTCTTACTTACGGCTGTGACTTACGCGCAGCTATGGGCGCATTGAGCGCTCTGCCACCCATTAACACCAAGAAACCTAGAGTCAGCTTGCAAGGAACAAGGGACTTGCAACTAGCGGGATAGCTGCCGTCGACCAGCAACAACTCCTGCATCCGTTATGGGCTGGGCCTATCAGCCACTCTTTTGCATGAGACCGTGAGCCTCTTCATGGTAATCATTACATTGCACTTATTAAGTTTATTATTTATATTATTGCATAAGATGACAACCTTTCACGTCAGCATGGCAAAAGCAGTTTAAAAATTGGTATGCTCGATGACGAATTAATGGAGGTTTTCTTGTTTTCCACCCATAAATCAGTGCATATATTACATCCTTATTTATCATCGTATGTAAGGAAAATGATTAAAGTTACCGAAGGAGCTGAAGGTATTCAGATTTATTATAAGGAGCACTACGCCAGGTCAGTCTTTTCTAGAGCAGTCGCATTACAAAATGCATATGATACATTAAACCTATCAATAGAATATTTGGACCGAGATGACTTTGCATCATCCTCTTTTGACTTTGAAAAACATTATCAATATCATTTAGAACATTTCTACCTCTCTGTATTTGGGATAATAGATCGTTGCTATTTGTTGGTGGGGACATCAATTATGTTGACAGATTCTGAAATTGATAAATTAGGAAGTGTACGCACTATTGAATCACGCTTAGGTCAACTTGAATCGTGCTCCAAGATATTAGATGCATTGAGAATTTTAAAATTAAACCAAGAAAATCTCAGGGCAACAAGGAACGCAATTGCCCACAAAAATGGTTTTACCAATGACCATATTGAGGCTTTAGAGTTTTTTAGTATTGCTTCTGATTTTCAGTCAAAATTCCCCGATGAATTTAAGCTTGATGAGGCTGAGGAAATAATAAGAAATGGTTTAAAAAAGAAGACGAAAAAAGAAATTGATTTAATACATACTACATTGAAGTCGGATGTTGAAAATGTTTTCCATAATTTAGAGTTTTTATACAATGGAATTGGGGAGATTGAAATGATGAATAAAGTAAGATTTGAGTATTGATTTTTAATGGTTCACATCAGTATCTTGCTAAGAGTTATTAATAATTTGTAAAGTGAGAGGGTTATTTTTAATAGCCATCAGATATAAGATCACGACAGCCTCTATAAAGCATATTTTCCCTAGCGTTGAATGTAAAACCTGAGCGTGTGAATTTATTTTCATTCTCACACACTATAAATATGATGCTCTGATTCTAGAGCGTGAATGTAGATAAGAATATTCACTCCGAGTGATCTGCCGCCATTATTAAACACAATAGTCAGTTAGTAATTTCGGTTTGTTTACCTTCACATTTTTCATTTCGCCACCGTGCTGTAAACTCCGATGGCGTCAGATAATTCAGTGAGGAATTGTAAGTACACCCGTTTTAGTTCCACGCACTTTTTGAGATTTCCGGGTTTTCAGTTATCAGCCGGTATTCTTCCGGCGTCAGATTATTCAGGGATTCATGAGGGCGCTCGCTGTTATATTCAGCCAGCCAACGCTCTGTAATTTCCCGTGCTTCATTCAGCGTCCTGAACAGATAAAAATCCAGTATTTCTGTCCTGTATGTACGGTTGAACCGTTCGATAAAGGCATTCTGCGTGGGCTTGCCGGGCCTGATAAATACCAGCATCACACCATGCTCTTCTGCCCATTGTGCCAGCGTCAGCGATATCAGCTCCGGACCGTTATCCATCCGCATTTTCAGCGGATATCCACGGTTTGCCACGATCCTGTCCAGCACTCTCACGACCCGCTGCGCCGGGATATTCAGGTCAATTTCGATCGCTAAATAGCTGCGCCTAATACCGCTACACTTTTGCCAGTCCATGTTTACCGCCGGGGAATGGGCTAGCGGTTTCCATAAAGTGCCTTACCTTTTG
>NZ_FXAS01000034.1:0-37065 GCF_900177785.1 Cedecea sp. NFIX57
CGGTTGGTGGTTTGTTTCTTTTTGGCGATTGATCAGATCGCACAATCCGGGCTGAGTTCCCTTAAAGTGATCTACTATTCCGCGCAGCTATTTAGCGCAAACATCGCCGATTCACATACATGGGTTATTGAAGTGACCAGCATGCCCCATGTATTTGGCTGGGGTTTTGTGCAAGGGTATGTCAATGGCAATCCCTGCAAAGGGATCCGAAAATTCACCCTCCTCGACCGGGACGTTTATATCCCCGATGAAGATTACCTTGCTGCATACGAATGCGCCGCCCAGCGATCCTGGTGGCCATGGAAATTTCATACCTTTGCACCGCGCGCGAAGGCGACGTACTGGATCGGCGGATCGTAGACGTCAGGCATGAAGGGTTTTTTATTGAGTAAAATAAAACGGGTAAAAAATAGATCAAGCAGTGGTCCCCTCACCTCAGAGCTGCGGTTGACCTGGCTATTGAGAAGTTGTCCGGAAGGTCTGCCGCCGACTTTCTGATTCACGGGCCATCAGGCGGAGTCATGAATAAGAAAACGTTCAACACCTGGTGGAACAAGGCAAAGAAAGCTGCAGCGATAAAGCTGGGTCGCACTGTTCCAGGAACGTTTCACGATATCAAAACGAAGGCTATTTCAGAATAGGGTGCCAGAGGGCAAGAATATACCAACAGCCCAAAGCAAAAAGGGGCTGCTTTTCAGCAACCCCTTCGAATGTTGGCGGAAGCGCAGAGATTCGAACTCTGGAACCCTTTCGGGTCGCCGGTTTTCAAGACCGATAAATAAATGCGTCATATCAACCAGTTATCTGCATTCAGAAGAATATCACACTGAAATACACATGATATCTATCAGTAACTTACACCAACAATAATCACTTTATTCCCCTGACTTTATGCTACTCAGTCGCCTTATACCACGACTGCCAGCGATAAATATTAGTACGCAGATCTCTCACACATTCCGCCGTTTGGGTGTCTGCCTGCAGATCCTCGTCACTGTCCTGACCTGCGTTATTTATCTTGCACGGCGGGTTCATCAAATCCGGGGATATTGTTGGCCGCGTCGATTGCACGCTGGCGCAGCTGCACAGCGCCATCGTCAAAATCGCACTTAGTATGATTCGGGTCGTTAACATATCTCACCACATCACGATAAACGGTTCGGTAAATTACTTTGGCTTCGGTGCTGGCCGCTGCCGCTTTCTGCTCGCCTGTAGCGACGGCTTTCTCTTTGGCTTTTGCCTGGCTGTTTACGTGATCGCTGTGCGCGTACCAGCCCTTGAGGTAGCCTGAGTAATAAGTGCTGGCGTACAGAATCAAAATCGCGGCGGCCAGCATGATTTTAAATTTCGCCGTCACTCGTATATCCCCCAACAAGCTAACGCAGATTCCTGATCGCGCCGTTCGACCTGCCCATAGCAGCCGCTGGCCTGCCCTTCCGTCTGCCGACAGTCGCGCCCCCCGTCAAAAACCCAGCGCCGGATTTCAGCACATGCCCCTTTACGATCCCCTGCGTTAAGCTTGCGGTAGAACGTCGAAGAGAAACACTTCCCGGGCCCGATGTTGTACGGACAGAATGACGCTATGCCCACCTTCTGCGGCTCAGTCAGCGGCACATGCACATTGCGCTCTACCCAGGCCAGCGCCTTATCACGTTCGATAGCGTTTACCTGATCACATTTGGCCTGCGTCAGTTGCATGCCCTGTTTTACCGGCTTGCCGTCTACCGTAGTGGCGCCGCGGCAAATCGTCCAGATGCCGGATCCGTCCCGGTACGCGGTGAGGTGGTTGCCCTCTTTTTCGTCCAGGAACTGATCCATAATCACAGGCGCCGTCGCACCGGCCAGAATGAGGCTTATTACTGCCGGGCTAAGTTTCTTTGCCAGACCTTTCACGGCTGTACCTCCGTTTCAGCCATAACACGCTGTACTTTAGCGACAACCTCATCGGCTTGGTCAATGTTGTGTGAATCGGACTTGCTCAGGAATTCGATAACCGCTCGCGTACGTTGGCGATCGAGCGCCAGACGCTCAGCAGTAGCGTGGCGGTCAGCTTTGATTTTTGACCGACGATCAAGCCAGCCGAGCAGGGAAAGAAGGAAGCCGAGAACAGCCAGGACAAGATAAGTTAAATCAAGAGTGGTAATGCCTAGATACGCAGCAACGGTAGTTAGCCCGTTGCCTATCCATGAAAGCCAGTTGTTTTGCGGGTTCATCCTCATACCTTACCCCCGGAGGGAACACTATTAAGTGCTCCGAGGGTAAGGCTGGGGGGTGGTCGGAATCCTGACCATCTATTTTGCACATACCCCTGTAGATGCTAACATAGCGATTAATCTAGGATATTGCACAATGCAAATAGTTGAGATAGAAATCGATGAGTGATACTGATTTTTTCCATTTTATATTTTCAAATTGGATTGAATATTTGTTATATGCTGTTCCATTAACTTTTCTTTGTTATCTAACAGTAAGGAGGCTTGCTGTAGGTTTTATAGACCCAATTCATTTTTATTTCACTTTTACTTTTGGCACTTCTTACGCGATAGTTCTTATCCTCTGGATATATGATTACATACCAGATCACATTTTTTATATGATTTTGTCAAACTGGATAGTTCTCGCCGCTTTCATGAGACTATCTTTCAAAACAAGGAATTTTAAAGCCATTGGTGTTTCTGAAAAAATATTCAACACCTGTAACGCTAACAGCAATATGATATTCTGGATATTGCTTTTGACATACACCATGCTGACAACCATTTATGTAAAGAATGTTTCTTTTGAAGCCTTTATTCAGTCTAGATTTGAGGCAAATAGGGGTCTAGGTGCTTTAGTAAGGGTTCTTGATGTGGTAAGACTTTTACTTACTGCATATTTATCAATTATGGCAATCAAGAGTATAGGGTTTAAAAGATGGTTTTTGGCAGCATTTGCGATATTGATTTCCGTAATTGCTTCTTTTGTTTCCGGAGCTAAGTTTTCACTGCTTGAGCATCTCTTAGTTGCGTTAATATCAATTTATATTTACTGTGGTTGGAAACCTAAGCTAACAGGTAAATCATTAGTTATTTTTGTATTGTTAGCTATTGCAATGATATCTTATGTTTTATTTCTTCTTTCTTTCGCATCTCAATCTCTTGGATACACAAAAGCTAACTACATGGATGCCCCTGTGGTTGTCGAGTTGTTTTTTATGAGGATATTTGCTAACGGAGATGCCTACTATTTCTCATTACCTAACTCAGTTATCGATTCTCTGCATGTAAGTAATTCCATTTATCAATTATTTGGGTATATTGCGGGTAATGGTGTTATGCAAAATGTTTTCGATTATGACTACACAGAAAATGATGTTGGCAGGTTAATATGGAAGGTTTGGTATCCTTGGGATGATATCGCTAGGGGGCCTACGAGTCATTTTGATTTAGCAGGCTACGCCTACTTTGGTGCTGTCGGAGGAATCATAATGACCGCAGCGATTGGATGGATTATTGGACGTATTTGCAAGGCAAAAAACGGAAGAAGGAGAAATGATATTTTTTACTCTTCATTCGTTTCTGTTTTGTATTGTAGAACAATTGTTGTTCTTCTTTCACCGCCAGTGGGACTGGCGTATATTGTTGACCTGATTTTTATTCTGATTTTTCTAACTATTTTATCCGCAGCATTGAATTTTATATTACAAAACAAGAGAGTAAGTAATATATAAAGAATTACAGTATAGGCCAGGGGGAAAACCTGGCCTATAAGTGCGGAATTAACTTCCGTAATATGCAATTGACCTAGCCAACACATCCCAGTCCTTAAGCTCTCCTGGCCCTTGAACTGCAACATTCCCGGCACATAAATTTACATTAGCCAATACGATATTAACCAACTGGTTTTTAGGAAGTTCGAAAACTAAATATGCCACTGCATCACTTGAAGACTGTCCGCCGTAGTACGGTATATTTAGAGAAAAACTCTTAAGCCCAAATGACGGGCCTATGTCGAAAGCCCCAAAAGAGTAAGCCTTTATATCCCCGCCTGATGATGAAAAGGAAAGCAATAGAGTCACGGAAATTTCTGTTTTGATATTGGGGAAGCCATTTGTCGCCATAAAAGATAAAGTCAACTCTCTCCCTTGGCACTTAAATGCGTTTTTATCAAGGACGCATCTTATCGTTTTTGTGTCAGCGTTTGCAGAAGGAATAACAACACCCATGGTGGTTCCTTCATGTGTAAACTCTGTATTGTTCGAAATCATGTTTCTGTATATCTGACATTGACCAGCACCGTTGGAGGTATACTCCCAAAAATCAAAAATCCTTGCCGATGAGGCTGAAGATGAGAAAGAGAATGAATTTCCAGACCGTGACAACCTACCACTTCCGTTAACTACCAAGTTATCTGTTTTTCTCATTGGCATCCAAGGTTGAATAAGAGCATTTTGCTGATGAACCATTGCAGATGGAACCTTTATTTCATCGTAAGAGTTTCCATAGCTTGGTCTACCGTCAATAATATTAGTAGTAACAAGTGGAAATCTATTGTCTACGGAATATGTTCCCAAGTTATTAATTTTCATTCCTTTTAGAACTACGTCACTCCTGCCAGGGCGCATGAACCTACAGTGAGTTTCAGGATAACCTTGTGATGAAGGCAAATTGTGTGCCGCCCAGTAACACCCATCTCCACCAATTACCCCCCCTTCAAAATAACCGTCATCACGGACTACGGTATCCTCAGGGACTCCCCCATAAGTTATAAGGGACTCACACCCTACATAGATAGTTTCATGGTAGCCATTGATTCTCGGATTACTCGCGAAAGCCCCTAACTGGTGAGTTACTCGCCACCCATGCGCCACACCATCAAACCGATAATCTGCTCCACCAACATCAATACAAATTCCGCCAGCGGCACTACCTTCAATCTGTAGGTAAACATCAGACCCTATGTGCAACCGACTGTTACCGTAATCTACGGTACCATCCTTCATTTTACCGTTAGCGCTAATGAAATTAACAGCTTTAGACTGGGTATTTGTGTGCCTTACATTGTTTACCGTTATATCCCAGCACTGCCCCCAAAGTTTTATCTCGTAATGATCCTCTGAACCATAGTTAACAAATCTTAGCCCAATTAATCTTGGATTTGTTATAAACTCGTTAAACACAATACCATCATCTGAAAGGTTTCCTGTAAATGTAAAAATACCATCACCAACGAAACCGTAGGTAACATGGAGCTTATGATCTAATCCTCCGCCATCACCATTAAATGTGATTCCGTCAGGGCCAAATTTGATTTGATTTCCAGAACCCGTAAACTCCATTTTTGTGTCGCCACTGCTTTTTAAGATAACAGGGCGCTTAAACCAGAGGGTTGATGAGTGCTTGAACCAGCCAGATGGAAATTCCAATACGACAGGCTTTCCGTTATGTTCGGTATTTGGTATGGCGTTTACAGCGGCCGCAATGTTTAGCATGTGAGTGGAAACATCCGCCCCCGGAATGTAGGAAGCTGGAAGATAATCAGCGGCGTATACTACATCACCGGCACGGAGGTTTGATTTATCCAGTTCATCAGCAACCGTCGACCCGTTATATCCTATTCTGCGGGCACCGGTAGGTTTTGCCAACTCGATCATAACATCGCTGGCTGAGCCAGAGGCGGGAATAACGGGAATAGGGTCACCGGAAGAATTAAAGGCAAGCAACTTATTTGCACGCTCCGCTGTTGACGGCACAGGCTGTACCATACCTTCTGGTACGCGCAATGTACGGGCAAGAGATACCGTTTCGACGTATTTCTTTGTCGCGGCGTCCTGCTCATTCACAGGGTCTGCCAGGCTCTCAATCCGATACCCTTCGGCATCGAACGGCCCGCCCAGAAGTGGGCGACGTAACGCCAGGCCGAGGTATATAGACGAGCGCTGTATTGCCATCCATAGCCGGTCGAAATCTTTGTTGATAGTGTCGGCAAGCAGATCACCGTTGTCCTGGTAATCGGTCAAACGATAGGTAGGCACTACGCGTTCCAGCATAACCACTGAGCCAGCAGCAGGCGGCGTCAGAAAGACCACATCACCGCCGCTCACATTGCCCGTGCCAGACACGCTAAAGCCACTGGTTGCTACGGTGCCGTTAATACTGACCTGAATATCACCCGCAGCGATGATGTAAAACTCGAAAGGAAAAACGGTTGTCATACCGTTGGCGTTATAAATTATGTAGGGGGTTTGGTTCGGTACCGACATAGAGAAACCTCTGGCAGGTTAGTAATCGACTTCGACCTGGTGGTCGCCGTCACTTAGCTGCCAATGTTCTCTCGCCTGCCCGGTCGGAATCCCGACCACTTTCCCTATACGAACCGGCGTTGAGCTGATAGCCCCCGCCCCTGAGTCGATAAAGTCGTCCGGCTGGTTTGTCAGTTCTGGGTTGAAGTCCCGCAACTGGTCATACATCGGGCCGTCCAGTACATCGCTGTGCGCCCACAGGAACCGGGAGGACAGCGGCGCTTCGAACGCGTCCAGAATACGCTTTTGCTTATTGGTGACGCTGAACTCTTCACGCACGCCGCAGCCGGTACCCTTGAGTGCCTGCCGCAGTAATTTACCGGCGAAGCTGCCGGGGCCGTTTACCTCGACGCAGACAACCGGGATCTGGAATTTGACCACCAGCTCTTTAATCTGCATTACCTGGCCGCCGGTTATTTTGTCGTTATCGTCGAACTCTGCCAGCTCGCCGGTCAATTCCTGGCACACGTGCCAGTACAGGTGGCCGCGCGCGTCGGTAAGAATCAGCGACAGGGCAGAGGCATCAGCTTTAACTTTGCCGGTGGCAACGTCCCACCAGGCGACAGCGCCAACAATTTGTGTGCTGCCGAGCCACATTGACGCTGTGCGGTTTGCGTAGCGGATTTCAGGATGCACGTTGTATTCGCGGATGCGGTCGGGATCGAGCCGCACCTCTCCAACAGGTTTACTGTGCAACTGGTACTGGCTGTCCCATTCGTTAGCCTGGAACTTTTTAGCGCTGGTAATAGCGATATCCAGTTGTTTTACCATCTGGCCGCCCTGCTCACCGTACGCGAAATTAATGGTCGCCTTGTCCGGCATTGCGTCAGGTACTTCGCCGTTGTAGAGCTGTGCCATCGTATTGTTGAGAATCGGGTCAATCTGCTGCCGCAGGTTCGTACGCTGCTCACGGATTTTTGATTCTGCGATGCTATCAATTTTATCGACGGCCACGGGATCTAACCCGGTTTTGTTTTTGTTGTAGCGAGCCAGCCAGCCGCGCGTTTCCGCTGGCAGATTTTTAATAAACTCAGCTTGCGATACCTCGCCTTTGCGCGGGTCGCCAATTTTAGCAATAAGCTTATCGACGTTACCCTGCCCCCAGTTGTATGCCGCACCGGTTAACGTCTCTGAGCCGTATTTAGAATACAGTTCGCCCACGTAATCTTTAGCCAGCTGTGCATGCTGCTCTGGGTCGTTCGGGTTGTACTCAACGCCGCGTTTAGCCGCCAGTTCTTTCCCTGTTTCGGGCATTAACTGGTACTGTCCCTGCGCCCTGTCACCGGACTTTGTGACCGGCCCCTGAATAACATTACCGTCAGCGGAGAAATGATTCCCGCCAGACTCCACAATTCCTATGGCCCGCATGTCCATGCCGCCACTTTCTTTTGTCGGGAAGTCACCAGCAAGCCAACCCTGCGGATTCGTTACTGCATAGTTCCGCGCCCGCTGATCCATTGCCTGCTGGTCTGCCTCAGAAACAGCCTGCGTTATCTGGTCAACAGACCAGCCCTGTGTCTGGCCGTAAAGCTCGATAGAATGTTTACGTGCACCGCGAATCAGCGCGGCCGCTTGAGGATTATCGAACGCTGATGATTCCTGTTCGACAGAGGATTTAACTGTTGCGTCAAGCTGTCCTTGCTGCGCCTGAGCCGTCTGCGAACGCTCGAACGAGCTATACGTGCTCATGCGTCGAACCTGTGCGGCTTTCCACTGAGCATCGAAATACTGCAACTGGCTTTCCGGCACCTTCTTGCGTGCTTCGTCGTAGTCCGAGGAATCCAGCTTATCCATGTCCAGGCCTACGCCGGTAGAATTAAAGCCCTGGCGTGTGACCAAGGCGCCTGTTTCCGGGTTCTCCCAGCGGTCGTTTGATTTGGCTTCAAGATCCGTTAGCGCAGCTTGGGTAGCAGCTAAGTCCGCTTTCCTTTTCTCATGCTGAATAACGTCAGATACGTCGCTAATAGCCGCACCAACGCCCGCTAGAGCATTGCCCACCGCGCCAGCATTGCCGAGGTTCACGCGACCGGATGGCGCTTCCGGTGTGACGTTCCCAAAATTTCCCGTAGGTATGCGCATTAGTTTTTCCATCCGCTATACATTTTTGAACCAGACGAGAGCAGCGAACTCCCTGCGTTAATCATTCCGGCCTGCTGCGCCTGCTTTCCGCTCAGCCTGTCCGCCTGCGCCTGTGCACGCATGCGGTTGGAACTATTCACGCCATTGAGGATAGTCTGGTATGCGTCCTGCTCAGCATCGCCAGCAATCCCGGAGGTTACACGTAATGCTGTGCCGCTATCAGCTTCAACACCAGATGCGCCAAAAGCGGCGTTTGCCTGTGATGCCTGCTTAGCGCCCTGCTCACGAATACGCTGCGCCTGAACTTTCGCCGCTGCGGTGTTTGCCTGCGCATCTGCCTGTGTCTGAGCGGCGTTATAGTTTGCTGCCGCTTTAGCGTCGTTGCCCTGTTTCATCGCGCCCAGAGCTGAAACCGCCGCTGCAGCCAGTGCTACCCATGCCATTATTTACCCCCTGAAAAAACGATGCCGACATGCTTAAGCCCAAGCCTTTCGTACATCTTGCCAGTGCGCTCTTCATCAATGTCAGTTGTGATACCCATATCGATTTGGTCTACACCTTTAGATTTGGCCCATTCGATGTACTCTTTTGCAAGCCGGTAACCCGCCAGCGTTCCGCGATGAGCTTTTTCTACGTACAGCCCCAGCTCATAGGAAATATGTGCATCAGCGAAATAGTGCTCAGTGATGACAGCGGCAATCGCGCCGACGATCCGCCCGTTTTTTTCGGCAACAGCCACCATACCGTCAGGGGAATCAATCAGGCGTCGCAACAGAGCCGCAAATTTCTGCCCACTGTACGGAAGCTCACGGTAACGGGACTCCTGGTGCATGGTTTCTGAGAGGCGGATAACCTCTGGTATATCGCTAATTCCTGCTGGTCTGATCATGATTAGCCCCCATTACTGGTAAACGTGAACATAATGGCGAGAAGGTGGAACGGTAGCGGCTGGCGCTGCTGAATAAGAAGCGTGTCCTCACCGCGTTCCCAGCCCAGCTTTCCGATGTAATGATCGCCCGTGAACAGCGGGGCGGGCTGGTTAAGAATTTTGGGGCCAAAGGTGCGGAACGGGATAACCTGACCGTTGCACTCTGCGCCGGTGGTTTCCAGGAATCGTAATGTAACTTCACTGGTGCGCTTGCGGGCGTTCTGCATCGTTCCTTCTGATGTAGGAATCTCGGGCGTCAGCGTTTCTATCGATGTCTCATAGTGCAACCCGGCTTCGATTTTGTTGGCTTTGCGCGGGATCGCAATTTGCCCTGACGCTACCACCGCCTGAGACATAACAGAACCATCCGCGATAACGTCTACCGTTTTACCTTCAAGGTGAGAGAAACCGCTCCATGTTATAGCGCCGTCGTCACTCTGCCCGGTAACACCGGCGTCGGTATTCATTGAGCTGTCCAGAACTTCGACATAGCGCACGGTATTGCCGTTCACCTGACGGCTAGCCAGCACGTACACTACATCGTCAGAAATTGACGGGATGCAGGCTACAGACTCAAATTTTCCTTCACTTAAATGCCGTGACCAGGCAATAACATCCTGCGTGCGGTCGATAGCCATTGAGATCATCACGCCATCATTACGCACCATCCACACGAACGGATCGGACTGTTGTTGGTACGCCATGTCACTAACCCCGCCTGCCGTAATGTGCTCGGCCAGCACAGTCATATCGGTAGCTGTGTAAGCCACAAAGGAATCGGGATCGTACGCAGCTGAATAGAGTTTCTTCCCGGCGCGCTGCATAAACATAATTTCAGTCCCCACACGCAATGGACGCAGGTTATTGCAACCATAGGGGCTGGGGTTTTTTACAGAAATATTGGTCGGAGTAATTGCCGCATCATTGCCCGCTGTGATCGTGAACTCGCCGCCGTACGTTAACGCAATGAGCGTGTTCATTTGGGCCAGGTGAACAATAGGATTTAGCTGGTCAGAGGAAAGCGTAAAACTGATAGCTTTATCGTCGTTGGTTCCCAGCTCAAAAGAGAGATAAGCGCCCGTCTCACTCCACCAGATTGTTTGCGGGTACTTCGGCGAACCGGCCAGCACAAGGCGCTGTTGGTACAGCGTTACCGCTCCGGGATAACCAAACTCATCTGTCCACACGGTATCCTCGCGTGTCCACGCACCGGGGGATGCTGCCTGCGTCGCGGTTAAATCCGTACGGATCACGCCGACTGCAACCTGCGCACTGGTGACACTTTTGATCAGTACCAGACCGCTATTTATTTTCACGTAAGAGCCTACGTCCTGAGCTACCCAGCCCGCACCGGTAAACGGTGGTGTAGGGTTGGTGCCAGGATCAGCATCGCTTAGCGACAGAGTGATTTCCGCACCGACGAATTCTTTTACGGATGGCTTGCACCATTTCTGCGGCGTGTCGCGCACCTCGTCAAAAGGCTGGACAATAAACGGGGCCGGCTCCATCACCCACTCAAGCTGGCCCTTACGCTGCAATCGGTGAGGCTTGACCGACTGGTGAACAAGGAACATGGTGTCAGCGCCCTGTACATAGTTAACAGTCGCTAGCATGTCAGCGGTGTAAGGGCTTGGGATTTCGTACGGCGTGTTGTCCGTGTTTACCAGCTGCTTGCCGTTCTGATAAAACCGAATGTAACCTTCGCCGAGTTCAAGCATGTACGCCTGAGAGCGGTTAAACACATACGGAATAAGGCGGGCTTTCTTGTCTGCATATTTAGCCGCAGCTGCAAAGCGCGTACCTGGGCGACGAACAACACCACCCTGCACCACCACCACGGCATTTTCGATAACCTTCGCGCCGTTTGCATATCGGTTGATATCAACGCGCCCCATAAGGCGAGGCGTGACTTCTCCGGCAGTAAAGTTAGTTTTTATTAAATTAGCGCGCATGTCAGAACCTCGAATCGTAAGTCGGGTAACCGCCCAGCTCTTCCGGCGGCTCTTCCTGCCCGTCGATAGATTTTGCCTGGCGTAATAAAAATGCGGCTTCCTGTGTCAGGCTGTCGCGCAGGCTGGCTGAACCGGTGACGGCATACGCAAGCTTTGCCTGCATGGTGGCTTCTGCCACGTTCACCAGCGCAGCATCCCAGGTCGATTCGTCCTCATTGCGGAACACATAGCGCAGCTGCACTGACTGCAAATTTGCCAACAGGCGCTTACCTTCGATGCGATACGGAATGTCGTCGTGCTGCTCACCTACGGACAGGACGCGAATTAAATCGCCTGGTAGTGAGAACTGAAAGCCGAAGCCAAAGGCTGGCGCGGTACTGACGGGAGATAGAACCACTCGCTTAACAGCACAGTTCCAGGGGTGTGCGCGGAGAAGGTTATTGCGAACCGTAGGGTAAATGTTTGAGCACAGCCGGGCGTGATCTGTGTTTTCCACAAAATCGTTTATTGGATGGGCACCCAGCGCGAGCAGTGCGTTAGAGCAGATAGAAACACTCGAAGCCATAGCGAAACCTCAGATGAAAAAAGACCGGGGCGAACCCCGGCAAGGACACCAGCGGTTAAGCAACGAAATCGATGGCAACGACTTTGTTTTCTGCGGCGCGGCCTGCACCGTAGGACGCATCGACAGAAATCTGGATCGTATTGTTTTTATCGCGGCGCGGGCCAATGTCGACGTTGTAATCTTCACCAGTACCGAAATGCACGGCAGACTTACACCAGGCGGCTGCGGTTTTGGTGATCACCGCAGGGTCGCCAGCGCTGGCAGAATCCAGCTTCTCGTACGCCAGCCAGTTAAAGCCGAGCCACTTCGAGTTAACCGCCCCCTCCTGCAGCATTTTTACCGCCATAAAGTCGGCGCTGGTCAGGGTGGTGTCGCTGAGGATCTGCGTCAGCATGTCGGCGTTGTATGTCATGTACAGTTCTTCACCGTTCTGCTCGTCGCACTCGTTCCTGCGGAACATGGCCTTGGCAGCAATCAGCTTGGCTTTGGTCATGCCGGTACCGCCCGCAACAATCTTCTGCGCCGCTGGCAGCGCTACAGGTGCAAAAGCGCCAGTGTTGGAAGTCTTGCGCAGCACAGTGTCGAGCAGGGCGCGATAGATAACATCGTCTTTTTTGCGGTTAGACGCAGAAAGGGTAAGCTGCAAATACGGCCCCTGCGGGTCGGCGATCAGCTTGCGCAGGTCACGCTTTTCAACCGGTACGAAAACGCCGTAGTCAGCCATCAGCGCATTACGCGTACCTGCCTCAGGCACATCCCAGACAGTATCGCCAAAGCGCGTGGTGATCTGCTGCATTTCAATGGTGCCCATATCGTTGATGGTGAACGATGCACCAGTGATTTTGCCGCGATCCATGACGGCCGCTTGCAGACGGGAATCCTTCTGCTGGGACGCGATTTCGTAAGAATCATGGAACTGCGTAACGAACGCAGCGGTGATCATGTTCTTGTTAGCATCAAAAGCCATAATACTCACTCCAGAAATTATCGCCCGTTGGGGTGTCGGTTTCCCGGCCCAGGTCTGCACAATGCGGGTGGCGCTTACGCACTGTGGGAAAATCAGGTATCCGGCGTCCCCGCCGGGCTGTGGAGTGATTGTTAGCGAGGTGCGCGGTCGGAATCCCGACCAAATGAAAAAAGCCAGCGGTTAGGCTGGCTTCTGGTTGTGACTGGTCACGCTACGGTTTGATCGCCGTAGCTCTTTTGATAGAACGCGCGAACCTGAGCAGATACGCGCTCATGGTCGGCATGCTTCGAATCCATGTACGCAGGGGACTTCATCAGCTCGCGAATACTCTGCTGCTCACTCGGGTTAATTTCGCCGCCTGCTGGAGCGTCCTCCTGCATTTCCGCACCAATCTTCGCCAGCATGCGGATCACCATCGGGTTATTGCCGATAACGTTGATATCGTCGCCCTGCTCTGCCAGAGAGTTAAACGCGCGATAGGCCAGGCCGATGTTTTGCTTAAACTCAGAGTCCGTTTTCCACGTCTCACGCAGTGCGGTTGTTGCCGCCTCTGCATCAAGCTCCGCTGAGCCGGTGGCAATCTGCTGGGCGTTCTTGACGTATTCACCCAGGATGAAACCCATCTGGTCGTTAGTGATACCCTTAGCGTGAGCAGCTTTGAGGAAACTTTGGGTTTCCGGCGCAGCTTTAAACTCATCCCATTTAAAGCCATCTACCTCTACCGCTGGCGAATACTCGTCCGCAGTTTTCGGCGCTGTACCAACGCCCCCCATGCGCTTCTCAAGCGCGACATGAGCCTCGGCCAGCTTACGGGCTGATTGCTCAACGTTAAGCGCGCCATCTTCGCCGCTGACACGGTATTTTTCCGGTAACCAATCATTCGCGCCCGGCTGTGCGCCGGAGCTGAGAACGGAGCCAGCGCCAAGATTACTATCACCGCCAGTACCCGGATCATTTTCACCCCCGGCTGGCGCACCTGCTGCGCCAGGCTCTGCGTTCATGAATAGGTGTTTAAATTTCCACATGGTTAATTACTCCTTATGCCGGGATGGTTTTAGCTTTGAGCTGTGCCAGTACGGACGCCAGCAGGGTGCGCAAGGCGGTTGTGTCGGTCAGCAGCGAGTTGTATTTGGTAACAAGGTCATTGTGGTCAGCCAACAGGCCGGCAACATCCGTTGCTGCAGACGCTGTATCAGCTGTCGCTGTCATTGCTGCCGGAGCTGCAATTGCTCCTCCCAGCTTCACGCCGCCAACGACGGTATTTGTAGGATCCGGGACAGTTGACAGAGTACCCGCGCTAATTGCCGTTCTGGCCGCCGCTGCATCAGCAGCTTTTAGTACAGATTTACCAACCGCTGAGGCGTCAGTGATTTGGTCGGTGCTGGTTTTAACCGTGGTTGGCGTCTCGGTTACCTTGTCGCCTTTGTCGGTATGCTCAATATCAATTGCCATCGTCGTTTACCCCATCTGCCTTGTTGATTTGCATCAGAATGAAATCGAGCACGGAACGCTGTCCGGCCCGGTAGCACGTTTCCCGGTCGCCCTCGGTGCCGCCTTTTACGTACGCCTCACGCCCAAACCGGCGCGTTAACTCATCGAGTACCTGCGGCCCGCCAGGCATTTCCTCAAAAATTCGTTTGTAGTCTGCTGGCTCTACCTGTTTGATTCTCATTAGCCACCTGCCAGTTTTCTGCCGAGTTCTGCCCCGGCTGTTTGTCCTGCTGCGCCTGCGGCTTCGCTGCCCGCCTGCATCATGAGCTGCTGTTGTGCCTGCTGCTGCTGTGCCTGCTGGCGCTGCTCGCGCATGTCTGCCACTGCATTGGAAGAGCGCATAACTTTGGCCGGAACGCCTAAGGCTTCGCCCACGACGCGGCTGGCCTCGTCGCTGTCCATGTTGTCCACGATATCGGGGTACACCTGCACCAACTGCATGATGTTCTGGCCGTAGCGCTCAATGGCGGTGACGTCCTCAAGCTTCTGAGCGCGTGCCAGCGGGGAGATGTAACGCACGTTGAAATTAGCGTTTTGCAGGCTCTCAGGCGGCTCCGGGAATACGCCAGCACGGAATGCAATGCCGAAGCAGCGCTCAACCAGAGGTTGCAGGTATTCAGCCTGGAAGCGGCCATACACTGGCCCCAGCAGCTGGCGAATAAGCGCGACGCGCACATGCACTTCTGTTGCGGTCATTGCTGGCCCGTCCTGCGGTTGCAGCTGGTCGGCCATCATGATTTTGCGGATAGACGCCTGCAGGCGATCTTCTGCGGAAAACGCTACGTTAAAATCTGCGCCAGTGAGTAGCGGCTTCATGCTGTCGACGCTGTTCGCCACGATGATGCGACGCGGGCCAACCTTAACCGTTCGCGGGTTGAGTACGCCGTCGTCCTCAGCAATCCACATGCCGGAGATAGCCAGATCCTGCGCGGCCTTCTCCATGCGCTTCGTTTCGTTCAGCTCTTTGCAGTCGGGCAGCGCGTCGTACACCGGGCCGATGCCATACGAACCGCCAGGGATTTTCATCCAGCGCGGCACGCAGCACGGGAATTCGTGGTAACCAGATTCGCGCACAACCTGTTTGTTGCTCACGTCCACGTTGAACGACGCAAAGCGCATGTTCTTCGCCAGGCGGGCGTCGACAATGTAGTTATCACGCGGGAAAATGCAGTGCAGGAAATCAAACTTGTCGTCGGGCTTTTTAGCTGCAGCATCGCGGATTTTGTCGCTTACCTTGTCCTTGCCAAACTCTTTAATCGCCTGCTCTGCTGTGAGCTGGTAGCAGCGGTATATCGTGTCCACGATGCCGTCACGGCGGGTGGATGTGACGAAACACTGCGCCAGCGGCCATTGCTGGAATGTGTAGCCGCCCTCTTCCTTGTCCTCGTCGACGTACAACGCGAACCAGCCAGCGCACACCACATCGAGATTGGCCTCGTACCCTTCGGCGTCGAAGTTAGCAGCGTGGATATTTTCCCACACCAGCGTTGCGCAGGTGGACAGCCAGGCTTTTGCGTCGTCTGGGAGCGACTCGCTGTCGAGGTTGAGCCATTGAGCATTCGCTGGGGTCATGCCGGACATAAGCGCAGAGGCCAGCATACGGGCGCTGTCGGTGGCCGTGCCGTCCAGTAGCTTAGCCACCTTGTGTTTTGCGCTCTGAGCATCGAGAACTGTTTCGGAGAATCCAGCGCCGCGCAGCGGATAGGTGTAGTCGTAGCACTCCCGCCAGACGCTCTCATGCATCTGGCGGTTGGCTTTCAGCGTTGTCGCACGCTTAATCAGCTTTACGGCGATATCATCCACGATTAAGCCCCCAGTGAACGTTTAGTGCCAGCAGCTACCGCACCAGAGCCAAGCAGAGAGCTACCAGAATCTGCGGCGCCATCTGAGCCGGTTGCCAGCAGAGAAGAACCCTGCTTGCGCTTGCGCCGGGATGCTGCGTCCGCGTTCGCGGCTTTTGCTGCTGCGTTCGCCGCTGCGTCCGCTTCGGCCTGCGGGTCCGTGGTCTGCACGTCAGGCATTTTGTCCTTCGTGAACAAGCCAGCAGGATCCAGCGCTTTGTTGATATCAAATCCACCGCACATGGTTTTCTCCTTAGCTCACGAGCCAGCCGTGCTCAGTAAGCACAGGTTTACCAGCGGCAGGCTGCTGCTTGCCCTCTTCGTTCCTCACGTAGCCGTGTTGTGCAGCTGGCGCGGTAGTGGTGGCTTTCTTGACGAGGGTGAGGAATTCAAGACTGTTGGTCAGTGGGTGGCCCACGATGTCGGTGAATCCGTACTCTTCGAATCGAGTGATGATTGCTGCTGCCTGCTCGTTAAGCGTGGACAGGATGGCGTTGCGTTCGGCCTGTGCGGTGCCGTCCAGCAGGTCGGAAACCTTCTGCTGAATACCGGTGCCGCTGTCAGCGCCAACTGTAACGACGTCGGTCAGGTCGGTATTGCTGACCTGCTCGCCCGTGGCGTCGCCTGCTGCGACTGCTGACTCCTGCCCCGGCGTCTCAACTTGTTTGCGTGGTCGTGCCATTGTGGTGACTCCTGGTGATTGTGTAGTCGTGAGTGTGAAACGGGGTGGCGGTCGGAATCCCGACCAAATGGGAAAATTGTCAGAAAACGGGGTTATTTAACATAATAGACCTTATCTGCACCACGGTAACACCGCTCATTGCGGATTGGTCGCCAACGGTCTATTTGTGCGGGTTAAGTGCTGAAAAGTGGCTGAATAAAACATGCATAAAACAGGGCGAAAAGTGAATGGGCCATTTTCATTGCGAAAGGCCCATTTGTGAAAGTTTTGGGGTTTAGGCATGCCTGTTACGCCAGGCGTAAACGAATCGGCGCGATGATACCTGCACCGGCAATTCGGTGCGCTGGCGTTTGGTCACGTAGCACCAGAAATCGATAAGCGCCTCGCCCGTGTGGTGGTTAGGTGCTGCCCCCTGCTTCCAGCCGATGATAGCAGACTTCGACACGTCCAGCTCCCGGGCTATTTCCTGCAGCGGAATACCATTGCGCGTAATGTCGTTAATTACCCGGAACCAGTCGGTTTTTACCGTTGCAACTACAGGCATGATTCACCGCCAAAACGCGCGCGTGCGCGAGCATAAAGAGGGGCAAAATTGCAATCCGGCGAACGCAGAAGAGAAGCCAAACAGAATATTGTTCTTTTCGCTCGCAGGGCGCCATGCCATTTTTTAGCGTTTTCTGCTTCTCTTGGAGATAGTATTAAATTCTGCATAGTCGCAACTCCTCCACATCTCGTTTAGTCTGTTCCAGCAATTCGATTTCGGTACCGTAGTTTTCCTCCCATTTTTTTTGCCCTGCGTGTATAGCTACGCCGTAACCGCCTGTGCGGTGATGTGGGGCGCATAGTGGGAGGGTTTTCTTGTTGCTTGCGCGCTGGGCGGTTCCCTGCCCTGTGCGGATATGATGAATTTCAGCAGGTGATTCGCCGTACCCGAGATTGCGGCATACAACACAACCGAGTGCTGCAACGTCAGACAGCCAATTTTTATTGTCTTTAGTCATGGCGATAATCTCAGGCTGCGTAACTGAATAATTGCGCCGCTGCGTTTTCTGCGGCCTGTTGCGTTGGGAATGTGCGGAATAAAATATAATTCCACAGAACATCGAGGGCGGATTTGTAGAGTTGGGAGAATTCCACATCATCCATTTTTGCGAACGATATGGATTTTGGTTCTTTGCGGGTGGTGCCATCCGGCATTTCGTATTCGGTATAAAAACCGGATTCGATAGTTACCCAGGCGCGGAACGCTTCAAACGATTTTACTGCACTGATATTCCCTGCGCGTTTTTCTGCCTCTTCACGCAGATATTGATCGGCCAGTTCTTGCAGCGTGTCTTCATGGCCAGCGTAATGCGAAACGAGTTTTACGTACCCATGCACCAGTTTTTTATCTGCGGGTGAAATTGCTCCACCAGCTGGCTGCCAGTAATCAAAGCCGAGATTTAGAAGCGCGAAAAACTTGCGGTGAAACGCTGGGTTTCTTGCTTGTTTAAAATCTGCATAAAGCACCGCGCCCAAGCGTACTTTTTTTTCAATAAATTCACGTGCATCAGGGGTGGCTGGAATAAGCACACCACCTGCTGATTTAACAAAAGAATACTGCGCCATTGGATTCCCCTTTAGCGCAGCAATTGCTCAGAAATATTTAATTCCGGGTGTTCAATCCGGTAAATTAATTATACCGCAGGATCTGACTTTTTCACAATCATATAGCCTGCCTTTTCAGCTAATTCTATCAATGACTTAAGTGATGATACATGCTCATCTTCATGCACATTTCTTACAGACAAAATCTTGCCGTTATTGCAGGTAAAGAGAATGCGCCCGTTGTCGGGAAGGTGGTCCGCCGCCTCCGATTTGTTTATCACGCATCCCCCTCAAAAACCACTGTATGAAAATACAGTATTTATACTACTCGAACGACAACGGTGCAAATTATTAACGCCTCTTATTTCAAATTTAACCGGAGTGTTTATTTTATATCCATTTGTTTATAAAGAAAAACCGCCAAATAAAAGCGGTTTAAAAATGGGTTTGTGGGTTGTGACTGGTCACGGCTTTAATTTCAGACCGCGCCACCCTGCTGTTACCCAGCACTGACTATCTCCGGCGCACGGGCACGAATTGACCGGAAGACGGTCACCGCATTTGCCGCAACTGCTGGCGCTTATGGATTTAATCAGGCCGCTCATGCGGGCGTTGTCCTGGCGAATCAGCAGTGCGATGTACTCTGCCGCATCGTACGGCGCCTTACCCGGGCGCCGGGCGGCGCAGTTCTGCGTCAGCATTTCCAGTTCCTGCGCATCCAGCGGAAGATCGATACGGCGCTCGCCACCAGCCGACTGCCGCGCTCGCTGCGCGGCCTTACGTTCTGCTGCGGATTTAGCCATCACCAAATACTCCCAATATCGCCAGCCATGAACCTTGCCAGGACAATCAGCACCAGAGTGATAATTACCACCTTAACTGGAGGCATCACTTCACCTCCGGCTTTGGTGCTGCGGCTATCGCGGCCTTGAGTGCGTTTCTGGGGGTTATGTGGTGCCGGTACATAGCTTCGGTCATTTCATCGGTAGGCTCAACCGGCACCATCACCCAGCCTGGAGGCACAGCACGCAGCTGCGGCGCTGCGTAGTTAGCCAGCGCGGCCCGGAGCCCTGTTTTAACGTCCTCCAGTTCATCACTTCCGACGCTGCTATCGCTAATTGCGTGGCAGAACGCCAGCGCCATATCATCGTTAACAGGGTGAGTTATCGGCCCCGCTTCCCGCAATGCGAGTAGCTCGCGCAATGCACGCAAAGCAAAAGCATCACTTTCGCCGGGGACTGCCGTTTCTTCCAGAATTCGGATTTGGTCTTTGATATCTTCGATGCTCAGGTTATTCATCATCTTCGTCCTCACCAAAATCTACCCATTCAGCATCATCTGGAATGCCCGGGCATAGCGGTGGATTAGTCGCGGATAGCATTTCGCCAGCCGCGCCACGGCGCTGTAGGCGGCGAAGTGCTTCGTAAAGCTCAAACGCTTCAATGCGTTCGTCGCCAATATCGAGAGAGCAGGCGAACTGGTGCGCAGCGGTTACCAGGCTCTGGAGCTGCTCGGCAATAGCAGCCTGACTCAGGTTATTCATAAAGCCTCCTCAACTGGTCCGTCTATATCAAGGCTGAAAACGAAGACCTCCTTCCCGCTATCGTCCGTAAACCAATACTCGTTGTCTGGAGCAATATTCAGCGTGACCGTGCGACCGTCTTTTGTTTTTACTTTTGTTCCGTGTTTCCACCATGCCGGGAATGTCACCATCTACTCCCCCTCATCCACTGTGCCGCCAGCGGCGCGGATTGCTTCGATAACATCATCAGCTTTCATGTATTCGCCGTCTGGGTCGCTGTGTAAGTACCAGTCGTCGGGGCCATCTGCACCAGGCTGTAAGCGATTTGGCAGCTTCACCGCTAACGGGCTGGCTTCCAGCTCTGCTATGCGCTTACGGGCAGCATCAAGCTCAGCGATATCCTTCTCACGCTCAGAAAGATTCGTCTGTGCAATCCGCTTCCACGAATCGCGTTGCTTCTCAGCCAGCTCCAGCGCCGCTATCAGTGCTATGCAATCGTCAGCAGACAAAACCGTAGAGCTAAACTCTTCGGCGTACACCTTCAGGCGGCGCATCAGCGCTTCGAGTTGTTTAGTCATTGCTGGCCTCCAGGCCGATTGATTCAGCGATTTGCACCAGTGTGTCAACGCTAACTCCGTTTTTCCCCACCGGATTATCCATCCAGTCAAAGCTAACCAGTTTGCTACCCTGGATAACGCCAACATTGAAATCATCGCTATCTATCTGCTGGAACCCGTGTGAAATGGCCTCTTTTCTGTTGTCGTAACGAATTAGGTCTGATGAATACTCAATGCCCGTTTTGCCAGCGTTACACCATGCTCGCTGTAAAATTACGATGTACTGGCGCTCTTTCAGCGCTTCGGTGTTATTGCTCATTTTGTCACTCCTGTTTCGCGCTTTCCGCGCCAAAAATTCAAACGTTCTCTAAAGAAATCCCGATAGGTTTCCGGCGTTGCATCAATCTGCTGTACCACTGCTGCACGAGTAGTTTTTCGCTCAAATAGCTGACGGACTAGCGCTGCTGCTCGCATGTCATATTGCTCTTTAGCTTGATACTCTTGCGGCCATTGGGCGCGATTGAATGGCAGGCCGGGCGGGAGATAATCCGATTGCCCGGCCATGCATCACCCCATGTTTCGTTTTGAGTGGACGTAGAATCGCGGGTCTACGCTCTGTAGCGTGAAGTGCGGGATTGGCGTTTCATTGTGCTGAATAATCCCGACAAGATTTGAGCGCAGCATTGCAGCGACGCGCTTCTGAACTTGGTGCGCAGTAATTTTGATGTCCGGGTGAAATTTCGCTATCGCGATTAAAATGCCCTGGTGGGAGAGTTTTTTCCCCATCATGATCGCCACCAGCTTTTGTGCTGATAGTTCTTCAACGCTGGTGCTTACCTGCTCCTGTTTTGCAATCGGCTTTATGGTATCCAGCAGCATGCGGCAGCGGCCACGAACGCCTGCACGCTGCCCTGTTACTTTGTCAAAATTCAGTTTGCTGCCTGCGGTCCATGCTGTGGCCGTTTCGCGAATTTCAACGGTTTTTTCTCCATCGGCGAAAATGACTGTCGCTGTATGCGTTTTTGCCGTGCTAGAAATGGCTGTTTTTTTCTCTTTGGCTACTTTGGTTGCAGGGGCAAATTTTGGCCTTATGCCCGCTACTGGTACCGGGTTAGGACAAGGAACAAAAACGGATCTGCTACACGCTCGAGCACCAGCATTCATGCGCCAGATAATGACATTCGTCCAGTCGCAAGCGTCGTCGATGATCGAAACCTTTGGATAAATTAAATCAGTCATTGGTCTTTCCTCTGTGGTTTTATTAGCGCTGGTCAGGCGCTGTTAAAATGGTTCTGTGTTGTACTTCTCAGCGTATTTTCTTTGGCCCTTCTGTGGTTTTGCCGCCTCCAGTTGAATGCGTGTTTTTTCTTTTCCGACATGCTGATCGACTGACAGGAAATGCCCGTTTTTAAACTCCTGGTAAATTACGGTACCGGCTGCGCTAAATCGGCTCTTACCGAGAATTACCTCTGCAATGCCAGCCGCCGGGCTTTCTGGGTTGTAAACCTCATCGCGGTACAGGAACAGAATGCTATCGGCGTCCTGCTCAATGGATCCGGAATCACGCAGGTCTGACATAACCGGCCGCCGCTGAGCTGCTGGGCGTGAATCTACCGCACGCGATAACTGACTAAGCGCAAACGTAGGCGTGTGTAGGCGCATAGCCATTGTTTTCAGGTTTCGGGATATGTGCGCGACGGCGAGATCGTTACGTTCCGCCTTTGGCTTACGGATAAGGCCCAAGTAATCGACCATAATCATTGCCAGGTGTGGATAACGCCGCTTGTGGGTTTCCGCAACCGCTCTGATTTGTTCGACGGTTAGATCTGTAGCGTCAACAATCCAGATGTCACGCTCCACCAGCTCGCCCATCGCGGATGTAAGCCGCGCCCAGTCCTCGTCGTACATGTCCTTTGGGTTTCTGAGTCGAGAAACGGAAAGATTTCCGGCCCCGGCAAGGGAGCGCTCAACAATCTGCGGGGCTGCCATTTCCATGCTGAAAATTAGCGCACCACCGCCGCGCTGCGTTACACCATCAACGACTTTAAGCGCGAATTCTGTTTTACCCATGCCCGGGCGACCAGCCACCACAATCAAATCCTGCTGGTTTATTCCGCCTGTGGCGCTGTCCAGTTCATCAATGCCAGTTAGCAGGTTGCGTGTCTCTGCATCGCCGTTAAGGCGTTTCTGAACAGTGTCCATGTACGTTGGCAGCAGATCGCTGATGTGTACCGGCTGCACGTCTCCCGTGTCGCCCGTCATGTCCAGTAGCTTCGCGACAGCGTGCTCAACAACCTGATCGCGCTGGTCCTGGTTAACCGCGTTACGTATGCCGTCTGCACCTTCCTGCAGAAGCGTGGCCAGTTGGCGGCTACGCCACGCTTTTACCATTTTCCCGGCGTAGCCCTTCAGGTTGGGTACGGTCGCGGGCTGTCGCATGATCTGAGCTAAATCAACCAGGCTGTTGCCGCCCAGGACTTCGCTAACAAACATCATGTCGATCATGCTGTTGGCCAGGGCCTGTTTTTTTATTTCGGCAAATGCACGGCGGTGAAATGCAATGCTGAATGACTCCTCCGGCGTTGTTGCGATAACGTCGAAGGCATCCGGCGTGGCTCCGCCATTCAGCAACCCGGCTAGCACGCAAGCCTCTAGTTCCTGCGGACTCACAATGATTTCTCCCTGGTCTTGCGAAGTGTTTCCGGTTTCATCAGATAATCAAAATTCGCTTTCCAGTCCTCGCCGCTTTCGCCGCCGAAGTAAAAATCAGGCGCAATATTGCGGAATTTTTCCATGTAGCCCAGGAACGCACCGGTTGTTTTATTCGCCATATGTGCCGCCAGTCGGGTAATCGTCGTACGGCGTTCGGCGTCCAGTGTTGCCGCAGGCAGGAGCCCTGCGAAAATTTCGTTGTAGCCATCGATAACAGCCTGTGCGTCTACGCTGGCTTCAAGCGTCGCCCACGCCTCAGCGTCAGCGAGATAGCCATCAAAGCGGTTAACACGGCAGATATTGGCGGGCTTAGGCAAACCAGAACCACGGCGGCGCCACGTAGCCAGAACCCAACGGATCACCAGTTGCAGGTCAGCCAACGTGTAGGATTCGCGGGTTTGCGTTGGCGTAAGCATCATGACAAACGGCTTGAGGTCGCGGCAGCGTGTTCCTGTTGAGTCGTTGTAGTAGCCCAGGGCTTTTTTAGCGTCAGCAAGAATCAATTCCTCGCCCTCCCCCGCTTGGGGGTAAGGGGGATCTTTAGGTTCAATGACTGGTTCAAAAGAGTGACTGATTCTGGTGCCACCTGCTGGCACAGGGGGTGTGCTTTCTGGTGATATACCTGTGTTTTTTGGTGGCACAGGGGCTATGCTTTTTGGCGGCACAGGGTTATCAAGATTCAGGTAGTAAATATTCGACTTATTCCCCTTCCCATTGTTAACGCCTGTCCGGTTTTCTTTCTGCAGCAAGCCCATATCTACCAGGGCGGAAATATGGTCGCGAACAGCACTCCTGCTGCACTCGCAATGATCGGCAATATGCTGGTATGACGGCCAGCACTCACCATTATCGTTGGCGTTATCAGCCAGTTTTATGAGCACCAGCTTACGAATAGAATTGCCGGTTTTTATAGCCATCGCGCGGGCCATGAGTGTCATGCTCATAATCAGATCCCTAACGCTTCGGCAATCTGTCGGCATGCGGCTTGATACTCATCGTTTGTGAGATCGAGATCGCGCAATTCTGCTTTGCGTAACTCGTACTGCTCCCAAATGGATAGAGCAGCTGCGCGACGCCCCTCGAAAACATCCTCAATATCTTCGATAGCAGCTGGCGCACCGTTGAGGCGGAAGCCGTTCCGCCAGGTGATGCGGTCAATTGATGTAAGCATTGGTCTTTCCTCGCCGTTGTTAAACGCTGGTCAGGCGCTGTGTTTCCTGCATGGCTTGTAATGCCTGAGCTATTCGCTGCGGCCCGTCCCGCGCATCAAGCAGCAGTGCGATAATCGCTGCTGCAAATTCACGTATCGCTACGCATATCAGGTGCTGTGTTGTCATTCCTAGCCGGGCATAACGCTCAGCGGGTAGCGCGGCTTCCATCGCTTTGGCCAGCGCCTGAGATTTCTCTCTCGCGGCTCTTGTTTCACCACGTAACCAGCGAAATATCTGCTGGCGGTTATTGTTGATGGCTCGCCAGTCGGCATTGCCCGCTAAATCTTCCATCGGGTGTAGCTTTACAGATCCAGTGTTACCACCGTGACGGAACCACATTCGCGTAATCTCGATGGCTACCATTTCCTGCCCGGATTCCAGCGCCCAATTAAAAATTTCTTGTTTCAACTCGTCTAAATTGCTCATCGCGTCTCCTGTCGCGAAACTTGATTAGGCTTAATCAGATTTCAATTAAGCCGTTTGTTAAGCTGCATTCCTGTTGTTCGCTTCCTGGTAGTCGCATGGGTCGTAGACCAGAACCCCGTCAGTCATGAGAGATAAACGAGCCGCTCGTTTTTCAGGGACACGGTCACCCCAGCGAGAAACCGCAGGTTGAGACACGCCCAGAGCCTTGGCTAACTTTGCCTTACTGCCAAAGTGATTAATTGCATCTTTAGTAAACACATCCACATCCTCCTGTTAACGTTTGTTTGGAAACTACAACTTAACATAAGGTAAGTCAAATTAATTTACATTAACTCTATGACGAATATTGAGCTTAACGACCGAATCAGGCGTAGAAGAAACGAGCTAGACATTTCACAGCAGCAGTTAGCTGATGCCGTGAGAGTGTCCCATGTCACAATATTTAAATGGGAAAGCGGCGAGACAGAGCCGAGGGGGAAAAACCTCTTTAAGCTGAGCAAAGCGCTCAAATGCTCCCCTACATGGCTACTCTATGGCGATGAGGATCAGATCCCAATGCCGGTTGCTGATTTGCCTACCGAACTTGATGGGCGTCAAATCAAGTTGCTTGAACTATTCGACTCCCTTCCTGAATCTGAAAAAGACCGCCATATCATTGAGCTTGAAAGCAAGGTTGATGGTTTTAACAACCTTTTTGAAGAGTTGCTGGCCGCCAGAAAGAAATCCAAAAAATAAATCAACATATTATTCAAAGCGTTACAATTTCTCGTCAATCAACTTAACATTTTTTAAGTAAAAACCATTGCCATATAACTTACCTTTCATTAAGCTTCATCACATCAACGACGCACTAACCACGCGGCAGTTGTTCAGAAACGTTCCGCGAGCCGGCGATAAGGCAAAGAATCCAAAATGCTGTGTGTAGTCTTTGCCCGCGAAGTGGCGGGCATTTTTTTCACTCAGTAGTGAATTGAGGAAAGACCAATGCGGGCATGACCAGCCCTGACAGACGGGAAAGACCGGCAAACTTGAGACGTAAAAAAACCCACCGAAGTGGGTTCTTTTACCCCGGAGGGGACCAACCTTCCGAGTCATGGCGCAGGGGACCAACCCCACGCCGAGGAAAGACCAATGCCGACAGAGTCAACACTGATCGGCTCTGAGTATACATCATCAAGGAGTCGCTATGGAAGCGCTGCCAATTCAAGTAAAGCTGTACATTCATTTTGCAACATCCGAATTTCTCAGTGAAAAAATCATTGTCTCCACTGGTGACATGTCACGCAATAATCCAGAGCATTACGTTTTACTGGAAGAGCGCACCGTAACGCTCAACGTCAAAATGCCCGATGCTTTCGAAATTATCGGTCGCCAGGTATCAGGCTTACGCGCAGCCAAAGAGCTTATTGCAGCAAAAGCACATCGCGAACAGGCCGCTATCGACGACAAGATCCAGCAGCTGCTTTGCATCGACCACTCCCCTATCGAAGAAAGCGATATCCCATTTTGATAAACCGGGCGCCTGACCTGCGCCCATCACTAAGCGAGGAAAGACCAATGACAGTGTTTAACTGCCTTTTTGAGCCGAAAAAAACGGCCATCAAAGATGGCGCCGTGCGGCTGGCCATCAGTATTAAGGCGCCAAATAAAAAAGTTGCCGAAAGCATCGTTGTCGGAAAGCTGTGGGAGCATTACCCGGCGAACGGTGACGGTTATTTTAAACCGAAGGTATGGCAAGACACCCCCGGACAGGATCGCTCTGAAATCGGTGTATTTGATGAGAAGTTCGCGGAGACGCACGACTTTGACGGCGAGAAGTGGGTCGCCCGGGTAATGCCGGAGAGTAACGGCGATCAGTCCGGTAGCGGAGAAATTATTGACGTAATGACGCTTTCACCGCGTGAGCGTTTCGCCGCGGTTCTGCTGTTCAGCGCTACCGAAATTGACGATGCTACGCTGTCACAGGTTGTCGATTACCTGGACAACATGGATAACACCGATCTAAATGAAGACGAAGAGCCTGATCGCCTCAACCGGTTCATTATATCCAGCATGGAAGCACATGAGCCCGTCAAAGCAATGGATGCAGCGGGGCTAAATAACCTGATTCAAAAAATCTTCGCTCATTTCGAGAATCAGCGCCCTGGGCGCGCCGCGATCTATCAGTTCATTAAGAGCTGTGATGCAGAATCAGAAACCAGCACCAGCACCAGCACCAGCACCAGCACCAGCACCAGCACAGAAATTAATTCCGCTGCCGCCACGGTTTCAAGTCAGACGGTTGAGCCACGCACTTACGCTCACACGTATGCCACTCTTGATCAGGAGGTCGCTCTTGCGCTGCTGCCAGTAAATGCCAACGAAAAAGTTTTAACCAGCACCCTTCGGGCTGCGGAAGATGTTATTAAACGGGAGCGTGAAGACTTTAAACGTTGGTCTATAGCACTGCGCACCACTGAAAAAATACTGCAGTACGACCGCCCCAGCATTTTCGGCGTAATCCAGAATGTGCCGGCCAAAGACACCCATCATTTCCCGGAGTCCCTCCGCAGGCACATCGTTGCCTGGCTGGAAAAGCACGGCCGCTTTGAATCTGGCGAAGAACAGCCAGAAGCGAAAGTTAAAAGCCTTGGCAGTGGTCATTTCTCAATTGATGGGCTGGTTAACAATCCCGCCTCAAATGAAGTCAAAAAAACGGAAATGGTAGCACCAGCGCCAGTATCTGAAACGCAGTCGCAGCAAGCGAAAGAGCAACTTAATGATATGGGTTACGGTGTGTACGCAACGAGCGAGGAACCAGAACAACCATTGAGCGAAAGGGTAAAAGGTTTGGTTACTCAGTGTGATGAATTGGTCAAGCGGGTTAATGCGGAAGAGAGCCAGCAGCAAGCTGTTTCCGATATAGAAAAAAGCCTTAGTGAGCGACCGGAAGAAGAACAGGAAAACCTTGCTCTGTGGAAACGCGTATTCCGCACTGATGAACGGTTCACAAAGGCTTTCGCGGTTAACGGCGGCGGCACCTCTATCAACGGCACTTACATGACCATGCTGGCCACACGCGAATTTGGCCCGAAGGGTATCGGCTGGGGCGTGGACATTCTCGAAGAACGCTTTGATGCCGGCGCGCCAATTCTCAGGAAGTTCAAAGGACAGGATGGGAATCCAGCGTGGGAAGTTATCCCTAACGGCACCGGCGGGATCCTCACAGAGCTACACCACGTTATCAAGGTGAAACTCTGGTACTTGCAAGACGGCGAGCGCGGCGAGGAAATCGCGTTCGGTTGCACGCCTTACCTTTACGACAGCAAATACGGCCCGATCTGTGACGGCGAGGCAACGAAAAAATCACTCACCGATGCCACCAAAAAAGCATTATCCGCGCTTGGTTTCAGCGCTGATATCTTCATGGGCCTATACGACAACCCGGAATATCGCCAGCAAAACAAGGCCGAATTCGCCATTAAGAATGCCAGCGAAAGCGCGGAGGACGCAGCTCGACTTCGCCAGGAGCTTGACGAGAAATTAACGCGTGTTGCCAACACCCTGACAAGCGGCATTTCTGAGCATGAATTAAGCAAGGTGTTCTCCTCGATAGCCCGTGAAGTCGAAGTGCATCGCAAGGATGCAGAAGCAAAAGGCGATAAGCAGCACGCAAATTATTTAAGTAAACGTCTACGTCGCCTGACAGAAATCAAAGATGGGCGTATCGCCGAACTGAACAAAGCACAGGAGAAAACAGCATGACTTCCACTACTGCAATTGCACTGGCCGCCGACTATTCAAACCTCCTGAATCTGCTGGATGGTTCGGAAGACTTCACCCCTGAAATGATCGCTGACACGCTGGAAGGTATTGAGGGCGAATTGTCCGACAAGCTGGACGCCGTAATGGTTATCGCACGTAATAACCTGGGCCACGCCAAGACCTGCGACGACGAAATGAAGCGCCTTGCCGAGCGCAAGAAATCATTTGAAGGTAAAGACAAAGCTCTTCGCAAATACATCCTGTCGTGCCTGCTGGCCGCCGGCAAAGATTCACTTAAAACGGCTAAGAATACCTTTACAGCCCGGAAAGGTTCCGTAAGCGTAGTGATCGACAATACCGACAAGCTGCCGGATGAAATGGTTAGCGTCCAGACAGTGATCGAACCGGACAAAAAAGCCATCAAAGAAGCCATCGAGGCGGCAGAAGCGGCGGCGGCGCAGATTATTGCAGATGGTGGCACCCCTCCGGAGGAGTTGCTTAATCCGGTACCGGGTGCTCATCTTGAGACTGGCGAACGTTCATTGCAGGTGCGCTGATGCTAAATCTAACCCTGAAAAGAGGTGACGCGATTCATGTTGTTTTGCCGGACGGCAGAAATGGCGTGATTGAAGCGCGGAGCCGCTGCGAGCTGGGGATCCACCTTCCAGAGAACGTTAAAGTTACACGTCAGAAAGGTGCATTCCCTTCCCAAAACCTGATTAAGCATAATCAGAAATAATCCATCTTAATCGTTAGCATGGCGGCCTCAATTTCATACAGAGGCCGCTATGCAACGATGGCAACCGGGAGAGGTTCTTCTCTCCGATTTCGATATCAAAATAGGCCGGCTATCGGCGAGTGTAAGAAAGAAGACCCTGACCAGGTCGGACGTAGAAAGCGCATGCAGCGACGCTGACAACGCCGTACGCAGGATGATGAGGAAAGACCATGACTCGAGCAAACGATCTGCTAACTGATGCGGAGCTTATTGAATTTACCGGGTATCAAAAACCATCAAAACAGCGTGAAGTTCTTGATCGCGGCGGTGTGTCTTACATCCCCGACCGGGAGGGCCGCCCGATGGTGACCTGGACGCATATTAACGCCGTGTTAAACGGCCAGACGACAACCCACTCCGGCACAGAAGAAAAGCCGAATTTTGAGGCTATCTGATGGGCCGCAAACGTAAAGACCCAGGCGACAGCAAATTGCCGCCACGCGTATCCAAAACAAAAACCCGGTATTACTACAAACCCACATCACGGGAAACCGTGACGCTGGGGCCGATAACGCTCACCATGTCCGCACTGTGGAAACGCTACGACGAAGAACGCCGGAACCACTCCGACACTATGACATTCGAAAAGCTGTGGGGGATGTTCCTGAAAAGTGCCTATTACACTGAGCTGGCGATCCGCACACAGAAAGATTACCTGCAACACCAGAAAAAACTACTGGCTGTTTTCGGTAAAGTAAAAGCTGACCTGGTAAAACCCGAGGACGTGCGCCAGTTTATGGATCGCCGCGGACTGCAAAGTAAGAACCAGGCCAATCAGGAAATGAGCAGCATGTCACGGGTGTATCGCTGGGGATATGAACGCGGCTACGCCAAAGGCAATCCATGCGCTGGCGTTAGTAAGTTTTCTCTCAAAGCGCGCGAGCAATACATCACAGATGGCGACTACCTGGCGATTTACAAGCAAGCGGATCCCGTGGTTAAAGCAGCGATGGAGATATCTTATCTGTGTGCAGCCCGTCAAGCTGATGTACTGGCGCTGTGCTACATGCAGCTTTCAGACAGCGGGATATTTATACAGCAGGGCAAGACCGGGAAGAAACAAATCAAAGTGTGGACACCACGCCTGCACCAGGCAATCGAAACCGCTCAGCTTGAGTGTCCGAAACGTTCGCCTGATTCGCTGGTAATTTACAACAGCGACGGTGGCCTGTTTATCCGGAAGACGTTTAACAATCGATGGCTGAAAGCAGTGCGCGCCGCAGAGGCGGAAATTGGCCGTCCGCTTGATTACACGTTCCACGATATCAAAGCGAAAGCTATTTCTGATTTTGAGGGAAGCAGCAAAGATAAACAGATGTTCAGCGGCCACAAGACCGAAAGTCAGGTGCTGATTTATGACCGGAAGGTGCAGATTAGCCCCACACTTGACCTTCCTCTCATCAGCAAAAAATGAATTTCTATTCATTCTTGCTCGGTCGATATTCTTCGGGAATATTCTTTTTTATTCTTTTCGCCCAAAACAAAAAGGGGCTGCCTTTCGGCAACCCCTTGTAAATGTTGGCGGAAGCGCAGAGATTCGAACTCTGGAACCCTTTCGGGTCGCCGGTTTTCAAGACCGGTGCCTTCAACCGCTCGGCCACACTTCCAACGAGGCGAACTATAAACATACCCATACTTCATGTAAAGCACGATTTTGTTCAATCGTCTGAAATTTCATCATATTTGTGTTATTTGCCTGAAACAGCAGCAACATGCTCAGTTTCAAACCGCTTTTTCTGCCCTCCGGGGAGGGCAGCGTCGGCATCAGTGCTTTTTGATGTAGAGATCCTGGGTTAAATATTTACCCAGCGTGCTCGGTGCATAACCCCCTACGTAAGGTTTCACCAGTTGAACCTTCACATAGTGGTAGATAGGGATGGTCGGGACGTCTTTCGCAAGAATATCTTCGGCCTGCTGATAGTACTTCGCACGTTCTTCCTGGGTAGTGGCCTGTGAAGCTTTAGCGATAATCTCATCGTAGGCAGGATTGCTGTATTTGGAACTGTTCTGGCTATCGCCAGTACGGAAGTTGTTCAGGTAGGTCGCCGCATCATCGTAGTCGGCAATCCAGCCGTAACGCACCAGGTCATAATTACCGGTACGTTTGGTATCCAGCATGGTTTTCCATTCCTGGTTTTGAAGCTTCGCTTCAACGCCGATGTTTTTCTTCCACATTGAACTGGCCGCAATGGCAATGCGCTGGTGCGATTCCGAGGTGTTATAAAGCAGGTTGAACTGCAGCGGATGCTTCTCGTTAAAGCCCGCCTCTGCCAGCAATTTCTTCGCCTCAGCGACACGCTTATCGTGGCTCCAGCTGCCATACTCCGCAGGCTTAAGCGTTATCCCGCCAATTTTAGGCTGGCTAACCAGCCACGCAGGCTTTTGCCCCTGCCCTAACACCTTACCGGCGATGATGTCTTTATCCAGGGCCAGATTCAGCGCCAGGCGAACGCGTGGGTCGTTAAACGGCGCTTTGGTGGTATTGAATTCATAATAGTAAGTGGACAGATAAGGCGTGATATGGACCTGATCCGGAATGGATTTTTTAAGTGAGGCGAAAAGCGTTTCAGGCACGGTATAGGTGATATCAATCTCGCCCGCTTTATAGCGGTTTATATCTGCTGTACCCGAAGTCACAGGCAAATAAGTCACCTTATTAATCACCGTATGCGCATCGTCCCAGTACTGCTTATTACGCTCGCCGACGACTTTTTCGTTCACCACCCACTGCGACAGCTTATACGGACCGCTGCTCACAAAGTTGGCCGGCTGGGTCCATTTGTCCCCAAATTTTTCTACTGCAGCTTCGCTCACCGGTACCATAGAGGTGTGGCCGAGCATCAGCAGGAAGGCCGACGTTGGCTGGTCCAGCGTCACCTGAACGGTGTTGGCATCCAGCGCCTTCACACCCAGGCTATCGACCGGCTTTTTACCTTCAGCAATGTCATTGGCATTTTCGATGTGCATCGTGCCCGGATAAGTCGCGTAAGGGGAACCCGTTTTAGGATCGACTAAACGCTTCCAGCTCCAGACCACGTCCTGCGCGGTGATAGGTTCACCGTTGGACCATTTAATGCCCGGACGCAGATGGAACGTCCAGACTTTGTTGTCCTGGTTATCCCATTTCTCAGCCAGATGAGGTTCGATAGAGCCATCGTTTTTGACGCGAATCAGGCCGTCAAAAAAGTCGCCGATGATATTACTTTCAACGTCGCTCTCCACTTTATGGGGATCCAGCGATGCCGGCTCACTGCCGTTGTTACGCACCAGCTCCTGTTTGGCTGCAAGCTCGGTTCCTGGCGGAACGTCTGCTGCCCATGCGCTGGAAATAGCGCTGAGCAGACCCAGAGCAACCAATGATTTTGAAAATGTGTTGTTGTTTGCTTTCATGACCTACGCCTTATTAATGTTATTTAACGACGGTACGGCTAACACTCTTAGTCGGCTTTAGGTAATAAAGCAATATTTTTCAGCCACCTATAAGTGGGTGTTATGGCATTAATTTTGTACAATGTGATAAAGTGCACGAGGTAAAGATGGGTAAAAAGGCTTTTGTCTAATAAAGGCGGGCATTATGCTCATGACCATAAAACACCTGTAAAAGAGAGAGTTTAGAATGGATCGCATTATTACCTCCTCGCGTGACCGTTCGTCACTGCTCAGCACCCACAAGGTGCTACGTAATACCTATTTCCTGCTGAGTTTAACGCTGGCATTTTCCGCGTTGACGGCAACCGCCAGCACCGTATTGATGCTGCCTTCTCCAGGGCTGATTCTGACGCTGGTGGGTATGTACGGCCTGATGTTCCTGACCTACAAAACTGCGGATAAACCGGTGGGCATTCTGTCTGCATTCGCCTTTACAGGCTTCCTGGGCTATATCCTGGGGCCAATGCTGAATGCGTATCTGTCCGCAGGCATGGGGGATGTTATTGGCCTGGCGCTGGGCGGTACCGCACTTGTCTTCTTTAGCTGCTCTGCTTATGTGCTGACTACCCGTAAAGACATGTCCTTCCTCGGCGGCATGCTGATGGCGGGCGTGGTGGTTGTGCTGATAGGTATGGTGGCGAACATCTTCCTGCAGCTCCCGGCTCTGCACCTGGCAATCAGCGCGGTGTTTATCCTGATCTCTTCTGGCGCCATCCTGTTTGAGACCAGCAACATCATCCGCGGCGGCGAAACGAACTACATCCGCGCGACCGTCAGCCTGTATGTTTCTCTTTACAACATCTTCGTTAGCCTGCTAAGCATCCTTGGTTTTGCCAGCCGCGACTAACTGATGCAGTAACCCCTAAAAGAGAATGACTTGTGCATTCTCTTTTTTTTTGCCCTCAATCCTGCCGCATTCCGCCCTTAAGCCCACAGAGAAAATTTGCTACACTTCGCCCGATTTGACGTAAATAGCGGATAACTATGTTGACCTTTGAAGGCAGAGAAATAGAGACAGACGCCGATGGCTACCTGAAAAATAGTCAGGAGTGGAGCGAGCCGCTGGCGGAAGAGATTGCCGCCAAAGAAGGCATTAACCTGGCGGTAGAGCACTGGGAAGTGGTTCGCTTTGTGCGCGAGTTTTATCTGGAGTTCAATACTTCCCCAGCCATTCGCATGCTGGTTAAAGCCATGGCAAACAAGTTCGGCGAAGAGAAAGGCAACAGCCGCTATCTTTATCGCCTGTTCCCGAAAGGCCCGGCCAAACAGGCCACAAAAATCGCTGGCCTGCCAAAACCGGTGAAGTGTATCTAGTAGCGGATACCAAAGTTGATCCATTCGCGTTCGGGTTGATGCGGTTCAGTCAGAACTTTATCAACCCTGGCGCTACGTGGCCCGCCGGCTTTTAGCCACGCCAGCAGCTTTTCAATCTGCTCCGCCTCTCCGCAGGCCACCACCTCCACGCTGCCATCATCCAGGTTACGGGCATAGCCGGTTAAGCCCAGTTTTTCGCCCTCACGCTGCGTGCTGTAACGAAAACCCACGCCCTGGACCATCCCGTGTACCCAACACTTCACGCACTGTTTTTCTGAACTCATCATTGCCTCTGTCTGAACGCTCAAACTTGCTCTCAGTCTAACAAACCGCGCCACTTTTTCTTTGGTAGCAACCCACACAGTGAGGCTTTTCACGCGAATAAATTGCAATTAGCGGCCTCAGACCGGAAAATGGCGCCCATTTCTTAGCGAAGCAGCAAATAAATTATGAGCGTACGTTTAGTGTTAGCCAAAGGGCGTGAGAAGTCGTTATTGCGCCGTCATCCATGGGTTTTCTCTGGGGCCGTTGCGCGCCTGGAAGGCAAGGCCAGTCTCGGTGAAACGGTTGATGTGGTGGACAGCCAGGGCAAGTGGCTAGCCCGCGCGGCATATTCCCCTGAATCACAAATCCGCGCCCGCGTCTGGACCTTTGATCAGGCTGAAAGTATTGATATCGCCTTCTTTACCCGCCGCCTGCAGCAGGCCCAGCAGTGGAGAGACTGGCTGGCTAAGCGTGATGGACTGGATAGTTACCGTCTGATCGCCGGTGAGTCTGACGGCCTACCGGGCGTGACCATCGATCGTTTTGGCAACTTCCTGGTGCTGCAGCTGTTGTCTGCCGGCGCAGAATATCAGCGTCCAGCCCTCGTTGCCGCCCTGCAATCTCTCTACCCTGAATGCTCTGTTTACGATCGTTCCGACGTAACCGTACGTAAGAAAGAAGGCATGGCTTTGACTCAGGGACCGGTCAGCGGTGAACTGCCTCCTGCCCTGCTGCCTATTGAAGAACACGGCATGAAGCTGCTGGTAGACATTCAGGGCGGACATAAAACAGGTTACTACCTCGATCAGCGCGACAGCCGTTTCGCCACTCGCCGCTACGTTGATAATAAACGCGTCCTGAACTGCTTCTCCTACACCGGTGGTTTTGCCGTTTCTGCGTTGATGGGTAACTGCAGCCGGGTGGTCAGTGTGGATACTTCCCAGGATGCGCTGGATATTGCCAGAAAAAACGTAGAGCTGAACAAACTTGATCTCAGCAAAGCCGAGTTTCTTCGTGATGACGTGTTCAAACTGCTGCGCAAATATCGCGACCAGGGCGAGAAGTTCGACGTTATAGTGATGGACCCACCTAAATTTGTTGAAAACAAAAACCAGCTGGCGGGCGCTTGCCGCGGCTATAAAGACATCAACATGTTAGCGATTCAGTTGCTGAATCCAGGCGGCATTCTGATGACCTTCTCTTGCTCCGGGCTGATGACCACAGATTTATTCCAGAAAATCATCGCCGATGCCGCCGTAGATGCCGGGCGTGATGTACAATTTATAGAGCAGTTCCGTCAGGCGGCCGATCACCCGGTGATCGCAACCTACCCGGAAGGGCTGTATCTGAAAGGGTTTGCCTGTCGAGTCATGTAGCTTGAAAAGGCGGAAATTGCCCGCATATTCGTATGCAGAGCAATGTTCCCGGGAGGTGACTATGATTGCCAGCAAATTCGGTATTGGCCAGCAGGTTCGCCATTCTTTACTGGGCTATCTGGGCGTAGTGGTCGACATTGACCCCGAGTATTCGCTCGATGAGCCGCAGGAAGACGATCTGGCCGACAATAGCGCACTCCGCGCGGCGCCGTGGTACCACGTTGTCATGGAAGATGAGGATGGCCAGGCGATTCATACCTATCTCGCCGAAGCTCAGCTCAGTTCTGAAGATGACGACGAGCACCCCGAACAGCCGTCGATGGACGAACTGGCTGCCTCGATACGCCAACAGCTTCAGGCCCCACGCCTGCGTAACTGATAAAAAACCCCCGCCTAAGCGGGGTTTTTCTTATTTCGCCAGCCCAAGACGAGGTATTTCAATCGCCGGGCATTTATCCATCACAACGCTTAATCCCGCATTCTGCGCCAACACCGCGGCCTGCTCATTAATCACGCCAAGCTGCATCCAGAGTGTTTTCGCTCCCACAGCGATGGCTTCCTGCGCCACACCCCAGGCTGCCTCAGAATTACGGAACACATCAACCATATCAATTTTCTTCGGGACGTCCGCAAGCGTGGCATAGCCCTGCTGCCCTAACAGCGTTTTACCCGCGACCTTCGGCGACACGGGAATAACCTCATAGCCTTGTTTAATCAGGTAATCCATCACCCGATAACTCGGGCGATCGGGCTTGTCGCTGGCCCCCACCAGCGCAATGGTACGGGTAGTTTTCAGGATATTTTCGATATCACTTTGTTTCATAGCGCCCCCTAAGATGTTGTCTGAAGTGTATGCCAAAGCCCGCCCCCCAGCCATCTTTCTACTGGAAACTCAGGCGCGCAATTTCTGAAAATATGTCTATATGTTAATAAATAGGTTTTAGGAAAAATTTTGAAACATCCACTCAGCATGTTCACCAGGGAGAGTGAAATGAGAGCAGGTCTGCCACTTGCAGGGCTAATATTGATGATACCAACCCTGGTATGGGGAACCACACTGCGTCTTTCCGCCGACGTGGATTTACTGGTCCTGGATGGTAAAAGGGTTTCCAGTTCGCTTCTTAAAGGGGCTGACAGCATCGAAATAGATAATGTGTAGTGGTTGAATAATCAGGACACTAAACTTACATCCATAACGGAGGTGTTTAGTGAACCAGAAACGACAATTTACCCCTGAGTTTAAAAAAGAAGCCGTAGCCCTGGTGACAGAGCAGAACTATACCGTAGCCCAGGCCGCCACATCGCTGGGGATTAGTTCCAAAACCCTGCATACATGGGTCACTCTGACACGCAACCAGCA
>NZ_FXAS01000083.1:0-3499 GCF_900177785.1 Cedecea sp. NFIX57
ATGTACATGAAAGCCAGTATAAAATACGGCGATGAGGGTGGAAAGGACTTCGGCTGCGAAGCAGACGAGCTCACGCCGTAGGCGTGCTACCGTTCATCGGCGTGCAGCGCCTGGCAGGCTTCATAGAAATCCTCCCGGCCCTCAAAATCGGTCAGGTCAAACCATTTGCTGAAGATGCTGCCGCAGTTGTATTTGTGGTATGTGCCGACACGACAGCCGGGTGATCAGCGGAGGATGCAAGGGCGTCACCGAAGCCGCAGCGCAGAGAAAAAGCGGAACCAGGCTGGACGGTTAGCGAGCGAAATTTGAGCGAGATAACGACGGGAAGACAGGTGACAGGCATTTAAAAAAACACTGCGACCGGGTGAGAGTGACGGCGTTTACGCTTCCCTTGCATCAGCCGCCACCCGGCTAAAGTCGAGGCACGGCGTTTGCCGCAGGCCGCACGGGACGTTACTCCCCGCGAGGCCGGAACGACGTGGAGGATGAGCCGGAAACGCGGAGCGCCCGCGCGACATCCGAATCTCACGCTGCCAGCAGCGCTTTCATGATCTCCACATCGGCCATTCCCTGACTGACACGGGCAGGCGGTATGAACGCCCTCTTCCGTCCAGACCAGCAGGGCCAGCGGTTCATCCGGAGTAAACATCCGCTCCAGTTCGGTACACAGTGCTTCACGGGTTCCGTACATCGTTAATCTCCTCATAATTCGGTAAAAAAGCCGGGCGGAACACCGCCCGGTCGCAGTCATTCGTGGAAACAGTCGCTGAAAACGAGCACCCGCAGGTAAACGTCAAGGAACTGTTTATTCACAGGGAGCAGCAACTGGCCGCGCGGGAACGCCTGAACGCCGGGGCCAGCATCAGCGCCGTGGCCCGGGAGTTGAACACCTCCCGGCAGACCATCATGCGGTTGCGGGATGAAGTAAGAAAACAGGCGCTGCAGGTAAAGGCTGAGGCCAGCCTCTCCGGAAACAGGCCGGGGTGAAACTGAGGTACCCGGACCTCAGTTCCGGTATAATACCGCCAGACCCGATGAATAATCGTCAGATAACGGAGGCGCGGCATGTCAGGCAGAAAAGGAAAGGGCAGAAACACACCTGTCCCTCACGACGGACTGTTCAAAACCTTCCTGACCCACACGGATACCGCCCGGGATTTTCTGACCCTGCACCTGCCCACTGAGTTGCTGCAGCTGTGCGATCTGAATACCCTGCAGCTGGAATCGGGCTCTTTTATAGAGGAAAACCTGCGGACCTACTTTGCTGACGTGCTCTACTCCCTGAAGACGACTGACGGAGAAGGGTACATATACACGCTCATAGAGCACCAGTCGTCCCCCGATAAATTCATGGCCTTCCGGCTGGCCAGGTACGCTATCGCCGCAATGCAAAAGCACCTGGATGCCGGTCATGAGCAGTTGCCGCTGGTTATTCCGATGTTGTTCACCCACGGACGTGGCAGCCCCTGGCCGTATACCATGAACTGGACGGAACTGTTCGCCAGTCCGGACGCCGCCCGACGGCTCTACACCAGTGATTTCCCGCTTATCGACGTCGGGTCCATTGAGGACGGCGAAATCATGCAACACCGGCGAATGGCCCTGCTCGAGCTGATGCTCAAACACGCACGTACCCGTGACCTGGCCGAGCTGACAGAGCATCTGGTCACCCTGCTGATTGCGGGTTACACTACGGATGAACAGTTGGTCACCCTGATGAACTGGATGCTGCAGACAGGGGATACAGCCAGACCTGAAGTATTCCTGCAGGAGCTGGCCCGCCGGTCACCGCAACACGAGGACATTTTTATGACAATTGCACAGAAACTGGAACAGAAGGGCCTTGAGAAGGGGCGCATGGAAGGCATCCAGCTCGGTGAACAGCGCGGGATTGAAAAAGGCCGCCACGAAGGCAAACTCGAAGGCAAACTCGAAGGCAAGCACGAAGGCAAACTCGAAGTTGCCCGCACCATGCTGGAGAACGGACTTGACCGTAACACCGTCATGAAAATGACCGGCCTGACTGAAGACGACCTCGCTCAAATCCGCCATTAATTCTTCGCCAGGACGGCCTTTGAACGCACACCCTGAAACTGACTCCCCGGAGAGCACCGTCGCGGCGCTCTCCCATCTGGCGTTCTGCGCCCTGGTGGCACTCGCACTGGCCCGACAGGAGGGTGCCGCTGGCACGCCCTGGGCCGAAAACCTGTTCCTCACCCGCTGGCTGGCCACCGCGCAGAAGCAAAGACGCTTCCCCCGGTGTGTGGCCCCCGATATTGCTCTCTTACTTGAGCGGGGCCGCAGCCAGGGGCCTGCCGCCGGGCTGCGCCAGAAATTTGATTACCTGTGGCGCTCCTGCAGCGGCGATATCGCGGCCCAGTCCGATTTGTTCCGGCTGACGTACGCCACGGAGGTGCTGAAGGATGACGTCTGGGGCAGTAAGGTGATGGGGACGAAGGAGTGGCTCGCCGGGGAGATACCCGACTTCGCACAGAAGAACGGATTCTGGATGGAAAAAGAGACACTGAATACCGCCTTTACCGGAGAGGGTACCCTGCAGTCGCCGATGTCCTTTCGGGTGACCGGCGACATCGCGGCATTTCTCCGCATGATGGCCGACTATGGTCTGCCTGCCGTTGTCACCGACCGGACGTCGCAGTACCACACGGTCACGCTGTCGCCCGCGACCGGTGACAGATAATCCCGCGCTCAGGCACAGGCTTTCCTCACCCGTCGCCGGCTGAACCCAGCCTCACTCTCCGTCACCGCCCCGACTGGCTGGCCATCGAGACCAAAGCGGGGGCTGCCGGAGACCAGTGTCGCCACGTACGCTTCGCTGCGGGTGAGGCTGAGCAGGGCGCGTCGCACCTGTTTCCGGGACACGCCCGGGCTGCGGGCTGCGATGTCGGCCAGCACATCTTCCCGGATACCCTTCTTCATCGGGCGCAGTTGCTGCCCCTCAAACAGCTCTGGCCAGGCCTGACTGAAGAGGCTGACGGCCTGCTCAAACGGCATCAGTCGGGGAGGTTTTCCGTGTGGGCGTCTGGGGCTGGACGGCGTGGGAGCGGGAGCCAGTGGCACACTCACTTCCGGCACGACAGCCAGCTGCTTCTGGTCCCGCGCTTCCCGGGCCGCCCGCTTCTGCTGGTAAACCTGACTGGCCGATGCCGCCGGTATCACCGCGTGGCGGGCAGGTGTTATGGGCGGATTGTCGCCGGTCTCCGGCGTCACGGGCTTTCGCTTCAGGGACAGCACCGGGCGGCCATGGCTCATTGCTGAGACCCTCCATTCGGCAACGCATACGGGCTGACGATGCGGTCCATCATGGGGAGCAGAGCCGCCGCGACACAGGCCCGCTGTGACGGTAAAATCTGTGCATCTGTTCTGGTCAAGTTAATCAGGACGTAAGCGCCCCATACTGAACGTGGCGTAAGGATTATTTTACAGAGGAGAGATTCCAGGGCAGCAGTTCATGTACCCGGTTTGAAGGCCTGTCGTT
>NZ_FXAS01000113.1:0-1501 GCF_900177785.1 Cedecea sp. NFIX57
CAGCCCCTGACGGGCAATAACCATCATGTGAAATTCCTCAGAGTAACGGGCCGTCTTCCCCGGCATCAGATTCAGGTTTGGATTTGGCCGGGACCCGCACCGTATCCTCCGCCACGGGCTGGCCCTGAAGCTGCCAGGCGGCATGCGTGGCCCGGTGCTCCCGCGGGGCATCATCCAGCTGGCCTTCCCACAGCACAAAGTCGTGGTCCGGATGAGTGTCATACTCCGGTGCCACTGGCCAGCGTCGGTTCTCCAGCACATCCTCGTACCAGAACGTGGTGAACAGGCACTCATACATCCCGATAGCCTTTTCACCCAGCACCTTCCCGGTCACCATTTTCACGGTGGCGGGCACCAGACGTCCGATATCCAGCCCCAAATCCTGCCCGGAGAGCAGGCGGCGCACCGCCCGCACCAGGCGATAACAGCCTGGTTCATCCGTGCGAACATCGCCGTGCCGGACCGCCTCGTTTTCCCGCACGTTGTGGTCAGCGACAAACACCGCAAAGTTCGCGGTGACCTTATAGCGGGTGCGGCGGGTGTCGTGGGGCTGACTGCCGGTGATGCCGGTGAAGGTCACGAACGCCCCCGGCAGGCAGTCCAGGATATTGCCAATATCATCGGTCATGACGTCCCACGACATCACCTCCGAGACCGATATCCCGAGCCCCGCCTGCAGGCGTTCACAGATGGCATCTTCAATGGCGATAATCATCAGTAACACCCTCCGCCCGTGCGGTTGCGGCTCCACAAATCCTCGCCGCCGCTGTAAAACACCACATCCGGCGAGGATGGCTCCACGGTTTGTCCATCTTTAGTGGTGCTGCCGAGGGTGATTTTTCCGTCCGCCACCCGTTTCAGCCAGGCAATCGCATCGTCATAGCGGATGCGCATTTCCTCGGTGGTCTGGTGCTCCGTGCCCACCATCAGAAAACGGGCGATATCGCAGCAGTAATCCCGCAATGCCCCCGGCACATCGCTGAGTGGCAGGCTGTAGCGTGCCCCCAGATAGGAGTCGATGCGGTCGCTGGCCGACTGCAGGTGGCGGGCAATGCGGGTGACATCCGGCGCACCCACGCCACGCTTTGCCGAAACACCGGTGGCATCCCGCTCGGTGAAATACGCGATATAGTCCTCAGGGGTGGCGTAAGTCATAGTCTCAGCCCTTGCCGGTGGAGCCGTAAATCATCTGCCACAGACCAAAGCCTGCAGACCCGCGAGCCTCTGCCCCAAACTTCAGCTTTTTACGCATAAATACATCCGGGTTATTCATGTCCTGCTGGGAGACAAAGACCGGCTTCTTACGCTGCTGGAAAATCAGCGGCTTGATGGCGCGGCTGGTGTCCATCAGGAACCAGGCGTCATCGTCGGTCAGCCACGGCACGACCAGCACTTTGGCGGTGCCTTTGTAGATGTTGGTCTTCCCGTCATCCAGGCGTTCGGCAGTCATCAGGGCGTTGGCCGTGTCTTCCAGGGCAGGCGGCACGACCAGCAGCGTCGG
>NZ_FXAS01000042.1:0-28818 GCF_900177785.1 Cedecea sp. NFIX57
ATGGTTTCAAACTGGTACTGCTGCGGGGAAAGTTCTCTGAGCATGGCGGTCAGTCCGTTTTTTGCACTGACCTTATTAGATCAAAGTCCCGGCCTTACGACCAGGACTTTGTCATCAATCTGAAGCCGGATAGTATCCGGCTTCCTAATCTTACATCTTATATCCGAGCGTAATTTGCGTACGTCTGTCGGTATGGTTTGGTGCAGTAGACGGCGGATCGGAATTCCAGGTCACGTTGTAGCCTACTTTCAGGCCAAAGTGCTCACTGATGGCCACATCCAGCGCCGTTTCGGAGTTCACCGTGGTATCGTCACTGCCCAGCACGGACACGCCCTGAATAAATTTAGCGTTGTCGGTTAGCTGCCAGTTGTAAGTCGCAGACGCATAGCCCAGCGCCTGAGTCTCGTTGTTACCATCGGTAAATTCGTCATAACGAACACCAGGACCGAATTCCACACGCAAACTGTGAACCGGACCGTTCAACAACTGACGACCATAACCCGCGGTGAAAACATCGCGCGCATGATAGCCGTTGTACCGGTCAGTCAGCCAGCTTGCCTGACCAAAGAGATAATCATAGTCAGTCATGTTGTAACGACCGCGCCCACCCGCTGAGTATTTCTCAGAAGAGCGCACATCGTTGGAAGAGGTGTTACTGGCGGTACCCCAAATTGACCAGGCGGTAGCCGTGTTGTACCAGGTCATATTGGTGTTAGCAGTCAAGTTGGAACTTTTGGTATTGCCTGCCTGCGCAAGATAGCCTGCATTCAGATTACCTTCGAAGGGTTTCTTCGCGGTAGTCGGGTCATCCATGACAGTAAATACTGAGTCATCTGCCACTGCGAAGTGGCTAAAGAACGCTCCACCGGTGAGTAAAAGTGCAACCGGCACTGTCTTTAAAAGCTTCATTTATTAATCCGTACAACACAAAAAAGAAACCACTAAGGTTCCGGAATCTTTCCACGGGATCAAATCGAAGCCGCCCCGGAAAGGTTACAAATTATAAAAACTCCGCAATAACATAGCAATGGATTCTTGTTTCATTTTTTGTATAAGAGAGCTCTTAAAATATCTTTATTTTCATAAGGATACGAAAGTTATGGTTTTTGGATAATCATTCGATAAATCATGATTTTAATTAACATTTCACTTCCCGCTTCGGTGCTACGCTTTAGGACAATGGCTAAAAAGGAGGAGACATGACCGCTATTTTTACACTCACCCTCGCCCCTTCCCTCGACAGCGCCACCGTCACGGCGCAGATCTACCCTGAAGGGAAACTTCGCTGCACCTCACCCATCTTTGAACCCGGCGGCGGCGGCATAAACGTTGCCCGTGCCATTGTGCATTTGGGGGGGCATGCCACGGCGATATTTCCGGTTGGCGGCGCGACTGGCCAGCATCTTCGCGATCTGCTGCTTGAAGAACATGTCACCGTGGACACCGTAGAAGCAAAAGACTGGACTCGCCAGAATTTGCACGTTCATACCGAATCTACTGGCGAACAATATAGATTTGTTATGCCCGGAGCCGCCCTGACGGATGATGAGTTCCTGCAGCTGGAACAAAAAGCGCTGGCCCTTCATCGCGGCGATATTCTGGCAATCAGCGGCAGCCTGCCGCCGGGCGTTGATCTCAAAAAGCTTTGCCATCTGGTAAAAACGGCTCAGGAAAAAGGCATACGCTGCATTGTGGACAGTTCAGGTGAGGCGCTGAAAGCCACACTCGCGTTAGGCAACATCGAACTGGTGAAGCCAAACCAAAAAGAGCTGAGTGCCTTAGTTCAGCGCGAACTTACGCAGCCGGACGACGTGCGCGCTGCAGCTCAGCACCTCGTGGACACGGGTCAGGCAAAACGCGTCGTGGTTTCTCTGGGAGCACAGGGAGCCCTGGCGGTGGATGCACACGAATGCGTACACGTTGTGCCGCCGCCGGTTAAAAGCCAAAGCACCGTCGGAGCAGGGGACAGCATGGTTGGTGCCATGACGCTCAAGCTTGCGGAAAACGCGCCTCTGCTGGATATCGTTCGCTATGGAGTGGCTGCCGGCAGTGCCGCTACGTTGAACAAAGGCACCCGCCTCTGCTCGCTGGAAAATACGCAGAAAATTTACACCTGGCTACGAGGCTAACGTTTCGTTGCATAATAAACCGGCTGCCGCGGGGCGAGAATATCGCCATTCCGGCAGCATGAACTATGCTAAATCCTTCAGGATAACAACGGGGTGACTATGAGCGATGTTGAACGCTATGTGATAACGGTGCAATTTGCGGAACAAAGCCTGGCCGACATCAACGAGCTGAACAACCAGCTCACGCGCTGCGGCTTTACCCTCACGTTCACCGATGATCAAGGCAAAATTCACGAACTTGGCCCGGGCAGCTTCGGGCTAATCAGCCCGCTTGACGAACAAGAAGTTGAAGCCCTAGCCAGAGGGTTGGGAGCAGTGGCGTTGGGAACGGAGCCTGCTGTCGTTGTTACACGCTGGGAAATCTGGCAGAAACAAAAGTAAGTAGTGGCCGGGGTTGTGCGTCAGCGCGTGTTTTTGCCCCGCAAACGGCGATAAGCTATTGATTGCAGTGTCTACCAGCAAACCTGGGGAGAAAAGTCATGTGGCAAGCCATCCGTCATTTGTTAAGCGAGCAGTTGGGCGAAGCAGAGATTGAACAGCGCACTGAACTACCCGGCGGCGAAATTCACGCGGCATGGCATATTCGTTATGCGGGCCACGAGATTTTCGTCAAGTGTGACGAACGCGAAATGTTGCCCATCTTCACGGCAGAAGCCGACCAGCTAGAGCTACTGTCGCGAAGTAAAACCGTCAGAGTACCCAAAGTCTGGGCTCTCGGCAGCGACAGAGATTACAGCTTCTTGCTGCTGGAATTTCTGCCTTCTAAACCCCTTGATGCCCATAACGCCTTTCTCCTCGGTCAGCAACTGGCCCGGCTTCATCAATGGAGCGACCAGCCGCAGTTCGGTCTCGACTTCGATAACGATCTCTCTACCACACCGCAGCCCAACGCCTGGCAGCGGCGCTGGTCGACCTTCTTTGCCGAACAACGCATTGGTTGGCAGTTGGAAATGGCGGCAGAAAAAGGTATCGACTATGGCGATATTGATTTGATCGTTGATTTTGTCCAACAGGCGCTGGCCTCTCATCAGCCCCAGCCTTCGTTGCTGCACGGCGATCTCTGGTCGGGCAACTGCGCCCTTGGGCCTGACGGGCCCTTTATTTACGACCCCGCCTGCTACTGGGGTGACCGGGAATGCGACCTGGCCATGCTGCCGCTGCACAACGACCAGCCGCCGCAAATTTACGACGGCTATCAGTCAGTCTCCCCTCTTCCCGCTGGTTTCCTCGACCGCCAGCCGATTTACCAGCTTTATACGCTGCTAAATCGGGCGATTCTATTCGGCGGGCAGCACCTGGTGACGGCGCAAAAAGCGCTGGAGAAAGTGTTAGCGGTGTAAAAAGCGGGCCACTCCTGAACGGCGTGGCCCGTTATTTTATAAAAAGCCGAGCAGCTTGAAGAAGAAATAGCCCACCACGATGACAATCACCGGCAGGATATAGAGCGGGAAAATCTGCAATAAAATCGTGTGATGCGGTACAACCACTTTCGCATCGAGCTGGGCTTTGCTGAGTCCATCCGGCCCTTTCGCCTGTTCAAGAATCAGCTGATCCTGCACGCCCTCGCGCAGGAATTTCGCCTGGCGGCTCATGCGAGCCCCGGAGTCCTGTAGCGCCAGTCCGATAAAAATCAGCGCAAATATCAGCCAGAAGAAAATATTCACCTGGCCGTTAAAATCCGGCAGCGGCGAGTTGTACCAAAAGAGATTCAGGAACGGCGTATTAAAACGCATCATCTCAATCATCACGTGGGCGAAATCCATCATCACGGCGTCAATGCCCGGCTGTTTTTCACTGTGCTGATACATAAATTTCAGGACGGAAATCACCGTCGACAGCAGCGCCGGGATAAAAATAATCCAGCCTGCCACGCGCTTTAAAATCGCAATGCGTCCAGCTTGTTGATACGTCATGCACTCCCCTTTATTAGGACGTAACGTTATACGCTCAAAGTCTACCCTGTGTGGCGCTATTTCGCCTGAGCTTTGCGGGCTAAATTCGCAAAAGCGGTAGCTTCGGGCTTCGTTTCCGGCTAAAGATACACAAACATTTTATTTTGACGAACAGAAAGGAGTCATTTTATGGCCGAAACGCGCCAAATCCTTGCGGCAATTTTTGATATGGATGGGCTGCTGATAGATTCAGAACCGCTTTGGGATCGTGCGGAGCTGGACGTGCTGGAGAGCATCGGCGTCGATATTACGCGTCGTCATGAGCTGCCCGATACGCTGGGATTACGCATCGACCTGGTGGTCGAACTTTGGTATTCGCGCCAGCCATGGACCGGACCATCACGTGAGGATGTGACCGCGCGCGTTATCGAACGCGCTATTGCGTTGGTTGACGAACAGCGCCCGCTGCTGCCTGGCGTTGTTGAGGCAGTGAAGCTTTGCAAAACGCTGGGCCTGAAGGTTGGCCTGGCTTCCGCCTCCCCGTTGCACATGCTGGAAAAAGTGCTAGAAATGTTCGATCTGCGCCAGTATTTCGACGCTATCGCCTCAGCCGAGCATCTGCCTTACAGCAAACCGCATCCGCAAGTTTATCTGGATGCTGCCGCCAAACTGGGAATCGACCCGCTATACTGCGTGACGCTCGAAGACTCCGTCAACGGAATGATAGCCACCAAAGCGGCACGTATGCGCTCCATTGTGGTGCCTGCCGATGAGAACTTTGCCGACCCACGCTGGTGTCTGGCGGACGTCAAACTTCCTTCGCTGGTTCAACTGACCGAAGCAAGCCTGAAAGGCTAAACCTGTCGGGCGGTTCAGGCCGCCCATCTTCCTGACAAAATGTTACACCGTCACCGCTTCCGAATACTGTACAAAAACCCTATACTGGATGAATCGACAGCTTCTTCATTCAGGTTGTATCATGACGGCGGAAGGCCACCTGCTCTTTTCTATTGCCTGCGCAGTTTTTGCCAAAAACGCCGAACTGACGCCCGTTCTCGCCCAGGGGGACTGGTGGCATATTGTGCCGTCCGCAATTCTGACCTGCCTGTTACCGGATATTGACCACCCCAAATCCTTCCTGGGCCAGCGGCTGAGCTGGATCTCAAAACCGGTGGCGCGAATGTGTGGCCATCGGGGTTTTACCCACAGCCTTTTTGCGGTGTTCGCCGGGCTGGCGCTGTTTTACCTAAAGGTACCGGAAAGCTGGGTTATTCCGGCGGATGCGCTGCAGGGCATGGTGCTGGGTTATTTGAGCCATATCCTTGCAGACATGCTGACCCCTGCCGGGGTGCCGCTATTGTGGCCGTGCCGCTGGCGTTTCCGTTTCCCCATCGTCCGCCCGCAAAAAGGCAATCAGCTCGAGCGCGCCCTGTGCATGGCGCTGTTTGGTTTTGCGGTATGGATGCCCCAGAGCCTGCCCGAAAACGGTGCAGTGCGCTGGTCTTCGCAGATGATAAATTCGCTGCAAACCACCTTTAATAGCTTTATAACTCACCAGGCTGAGCGTTAAACAGCCAATATCATTCATTTGGTAATAATCAATTCCTTTTGAATATAAGCCAATGCCCTGCCATCTGTTACGCTTTGCAACATAACGGTCGCCCATGCGCGGCCGCGTGACAATAAATCAGGAGATACGGGGATGAATTTTCCACTGGTAGCGAACATTGTGGTGTTCGTTGTATTGCTATTGCTGCTGGCACAAACTCGCCATAAGCAATGGAGCCTCGCCAAAAAAGTGCTGGCAGGTCTGGTACTGGGCGTGATCTTTGGCCTGGCGCTGCACACTATTTATGGTTCCGACAGCGCGGTGCTGAAAGATTCCATTCAGTGGTTTAATGTGGTCGGTAACGGCTATGTGCAACTGCTGCAGATGATTGTTATGCCGCTGGTCTTCGCCTCAATCCTGAGCGCCGTAGCCAAACTGCATAATGCGTCTTCGCTGGGGAAAATCAGCGTTCTGTCTATCGGTACTCTGTTATTTACCACGCTGATTGCCGCGCTGGTCGGGGTGCTGGTCACCAACCTGTTTGGTCTGACCGCAGAAGGCCTGGTTCAGGGCAACGCAGAAAACGCCCGCCTGGCGGCGATTCAGTCCAACTACATTGGTAAAGTTGCAGACCTGACCGTCCCGCAGCTGATCCTCTCCTTCGTGCCGAAAAACCCGTTTGCCGATCTGACCGGTGCCAACCCGACGTCTATCATCAGCGTGGTAATTTTTGCTGCCTTCCTGGGCGTAGCGGCGCTGAAGCTGCTGAAAGATGATGCGCCAAAAGGCGAGCGTGTGCTGGTAGCTATCGACACCCTGCAAAGCTGGGTCATGAAACTGGTTCGCCTGGTAATGCAGCTGACGCCATACGGCGTGCTGGCGCTGATGACCAAAGTGGTAGCAGGTTCAAACCTGCAGGACATCATCAAGCTGGGCAGCTTTGTGGTGGCATCTTACCTTGGCCTGGCGATTATGTTTGGCGTTCACGCCATTCTGCTGGCGTTCAACGGCGTTAGCCCGGTGAAATACTTCCGCAAAGTCTGGCCGGTGCTGACCTTCGCATTCACCAGCCGCTCCAGCGCGGCGAGTATCCCTCTGAACGTGGAAGCGCAAACCCGCCGTCTTGGCGTACCAGAATCTATCGCCAGCTTCTCAGCCTCCTTCGGTGCAACCATCGGCCAAAACGGCTGTGCGGGTCTCTACCCGGCTATGCTTGCCGTGATGGTGGCGCCGACCGTCGGGATTAACCCGCTGGATCCTGTCTGGATTGCAACGCTGGTAGGGATTGTGACCGTTAGCTCCGCTGGCGTGGCCGGCGTGGGCGGTGGTGCAACCTTCGCTGCGCTGATTGTTCTGCCAGCAATGGGGCTGCCGGTAACGCTGGTCGCACTGCTGATTTCCGTTGAGCCGCTGATTGATATGGGCCGTACCGCCCTGAACGTTAGCGGGTCAATGACCGCCGGGACCATTACCAGCCAGTTGATGAAGCAGACTGACAAAGAGATTCTGAACAGTGATGATGAAGTGGAATTAGCTCACCGTTAATCTGAACTGAAAAACAAAAAGGCCGCTAATGATAGCGGCCTTTTTTTATACTTCGTTTTCCTGTCGAACCTGTTTTGCCCAGCGCTGTGCCGACTCGGGCAGAGTAAACGGCGGCGACTGGCGGAAGGCATCACCCAGTAAAACAAACGCTACATACTGCCCGCGCAGCAGATAGACATCTTTAAACCCATCCACTCGCCACGCATGAGCAGGCGGCGCTGGCTCCACGCGAGGCGTGTAGGTAATGATTGGGCGAGTATTCGGTTGGCGCAGTGGTTTCATAGGCAACGGGATTGGAAATGAATTAGTGAACAACCTCACCATGATAGCGGATCTCCCCCTTCTTCGTCGCCCCCTCTTCTCTGTCTCCGCCCGTAAGGTAAAAAAAAGCCCGGCGCAGAGACTGCTGCCGGGCTCTTTAACGCGGAATAACTTAGGCTTTAGGTGCCTGCGGGTCGGTGTCGTATTCAGCACAGGTCTGGTAGCCGGAGTTCATCACGCGACCGGTGTCATCCAGTGCAACGAAGTAGGTTTCAGCTTTGCCGTTACGCTGGCCCAGAATATAGGTCTGGCAGGTGCCTTTGGCGTGGATCATGGTGATTTCGGAAGACGGTTTACCCGCAATCTGCTGCACCTGGGCACGGGTCATGCCTTTTTTCACATCTTTCACCACCGGCTCAGTCACCAGATCTTTGGTACGATCGTAAGCGGTACACCCTGCCAGCATAGTCATTACCGCTGCCGCGCCTAAAAATCCTGCAAATTTATTATTCATAATTATCCTCATCAATGAATGTATTGATCCTGCGTGTTAGATAAGCCTGGAATATAAAAGAACATTTTTCAACTCGTTAGCCTTAACGCGCGAAAAATCGGACAATAAGCCTATTCATAAGGATCCTGTCTGGTTTGCAGGAAAACTCGCCGCCTGCGGACCGGGTAAGCCTTTGAGCCTTGTCGTTTTCAGCACAACAGGGTAAGTTTTAGGGCAGTTAAATTTTGCAGCCTGCACGTTGCAGGTAATGCTTATTGGAGGGGTTAAATGGCTCTGCAACAAGAGATTATTCAGGCACTGGGCGTCAAACCACAGATCGACGCCACCGAAGAGATCCGCGTCAGCGTTGATTTTCTGAAAACGTACCTTAAAACCTACCCGTTTATTAAATCTCTGGTGCTGGGGATCAGCGGCGGCCAGGACTCCACGCTGACGGGCAAACTTTGCCAGCTAGCCATTAGCGAGCTGCGTGAAGAAACTGGCGACAACAGCTATCAGTTTATCGCCGTGCGCCTGCCGTTTGGCGTGCAGGCCGACGAGCAGGACTGCCAGGATGCCATTGCGTTTATCCAGCCGGATCGCGTACTAACGGTGAACATTAAGGGCGCCGTGCTTGCCAGCGAGCAGGCGCTGCGCGAAGCGGGTATCGAACTGAGCGATTTTGTTCGCGGCAATGAAAAAGCCCGTGAACGCATGAAAGCACAGTACAGCATCGCCGGGATGACCAAAGGCGTCGTCGTGGGGACTGACCATGCCGCGGAAGCCGTTACTGGTTTCTTCACCAAATATGGCGACGGTGGCACCGACATTAACCCTATTTTCCGCCTCAACAAACGCCAGGGCAAACTGCTGCTGAAAACGCTCGGCTGCCCGGAACATTTGTACCTGAAGGCCCCGACAGCCGATCTCGAAGATGACCGTCCTTCTCTGCCGGATGAAGCGGCCCTTGGCGTCACCTACGTGCAAATTGACGATTATCTGGAAGGCAAAACCGTTCCGGCTGAAATCGCAAAAATCATCGAAGGCTGGTATCTGAAAACGGAACACAAGCGCCGTCCGCCAATTACCGTCTTTGATGATTTCTGGAAAAAATAGCCAGAACCAGCTTTGCGTTAGCAATTTTTCAGGGCGGCAAAATGCCGCCTTTTTTACAGGATGGACATGGACACCTCTTCGCAGCGCGCCACGCTTATCGGCCTTATCGCAATCCTGCTCTGGAGTACCTCCGTTGGCCTGTTGCGCAGCATCAGCGAGCACTTTGGCGCAGTCGGCGGCGCGGCCCTACTCTACACCGTCAGCGCGCTGTGTCTTTGCCTCTTTCGAGGTTTACCCAAAACACGCGAACTGCCACCCCGTTATCTCTGGGTTGGCGGGCTGCTCTTTGTGGGCTATGAAATAAGCCTGGCGCTCTCAATCGGCTTTGCGCACACTCGCGCTCAGTCCCTGGAGCTGGGGATGATCAACTATCTCTGGCCCTGCCTGACCGTTTTTTTCGCCCTGTTTATCAACGGGCAACGCAGCAACTTATGGCTGTGGCCAGGGCTCGCGCTTTCCCTTGCGGGGATTGTGCAGGTTATGAAAGGAGATGGCGACTGGTCTCCTCTCGTGATGTGGCACAACATTCTCGATAACCCGCTGGCCTACGGCCTGGCTTTCGCCGCCGCCGTTATCTGGGCGCTTTACTGCAACCTTACCCGCCGCTGGAGTGAAGGTAAAAGCGGCGTCAGCCTCTTTTTCTGCGCCACCGCGCTGGTGCTATGGATTAAGTTCGCCTTTGTGGAACACCCGGAAATGCACTTTACGCTATCCGGCACGGCACAACTGTTATTTATGGGGATTTCTACCGCCGTCGCCTACTCAGCCTGGAATATGGGTATTCAGCGGGGAAACATGACGCTGCTTGCCACGGCGTCCTACTTCACGCCGGTGTTATCGGCCCTCCTCGCCACGCTGTGGCTGGGCTTGCATCCTGGCTTTGCGTTCTGGCAGGGCGTACTGATGGTCGTCGGTGGCTCTCTGCTCTGCTGGCTTGCCACGCGCCGCTATGGTTAACAGCGGTTCCCCCTTCACGCCCTGGACTGCTATACTGGTGAAATAAACAGTACTCAGGAGTCCGATGTGGTCAGGCGTGCAAATACGTCGCGGCTAGAGTTTGAAGCCGCGGCGGTCTATGAATATCCGGAGCATCTCAGGCCGTGGCTTGATGACCTGCCTAAGAAACCCGGCGTCTATGTTTTTCACGGTGAAAGCGACGTCATGCCGCTGTATATCGGCAAAAGCGTCAATATCCGCACGCGCGTGATGTCCCATTTTCGTACGCCTGATGAAGCCGCGCTCTTGAGGCAGTCTCGCCGGATTACCTTTATCCGCACCGCCGGCGAACTCGGGGCGCTGCTACTCGAAGCGCAAATGATCAAAGAGCAACAGCCTCTGTTTAACAAACGCCTGCGTCGTAACCGCCAGCTTTGTTCCCTGTCTCTCCAGGGGGACACCCCGCAGGTTGTCTACGCCAAAGATGTCGATTTCTCCCGCCAGCCGGGTCTGTACGGGCTGTACGCTAACCGTCGGGCAGCGCTGCAAACGCTGCAAGGGCTGGCCGATGAGCATTGTCTCTGTTACGGCCTGCTGGGTCTGGAATCACTGAGTAAAGGCCGGGCCTGTTTTCGCTCTGCGCTTAAACGCTGCGCCGGAGCCTGTTGCGGGAAAGAGACTCAGGCCGAGCATCACGCCCGCCTGGTTCAGGCTCTCGAGCAGGTTCGCCTGATTTGCTGGCCATGGAAAAACGCCGTCGCCATCGTGGAACGCAGCCCGGAGATGACCGAGTATCATCTGATCGATCACTGGTTTTATCTGGGCTCCGTGCCGCAGTTGGATAAAGCTGCAGTCCGCCGTCAGCCGCCGGAAGGTTTTGACAACGATGGCTACAAGATCCTTTGCAAGCTGATGCTGAGCGGGGAATATGAGGTGATAGAACTGGAGTAGACTCCCCTCAAAGAGAGGAGTCTGAAAGGGCTATGCCGCCGATGAAGGCAGAAGCTTCATGATAGCCTCCGGCCAACCGTCGCTGCAGCCCCAGAGGCGCATTTGCTCGATATCCGGTGCCAGCAGACGGTCTTTTTCCAGGAATGCCACGCGCTCGCGAATATCTCCGAAGACCTTTTCAAGCAGCGGCGAGCTCCGCAACGGCCGGTGAAATTCAATGCCCTGAGCAGCAGCCATCGCCTCAATCCCTACCACTGCCGCAGTGTTAAAGCACATGGATCCCAGACGACGAGCCGCATAGGTCGCCATCGAAACATGGTCTTCCTGATTCGCAGACGTTGGCAGACTGTCGACGCTGCCCGGATGGGCGAGCGATTTATTCTCCGAGGCCAGCGCGGCGGCGGTGACCTGCGCAATCATAAAGCCGGAGTTAATCCCGCCCTCTTTCACGAGGAACGGCGGCAGGCCAGAAAGTCCGGTATCCAGCAGCAATGCCAGACGGCGTTCCGAAATCGCTCCAATTTCCGCCACTGCCAGCGCGATAATATCGGCGGCAAAGGCAACCGGCTCCGCGTGGAAGTTCCCGCCGGAAATCACTTCTCCGGTGTCACTGAACACCAGTGGATTGTCGGAGGCAGCATTGGCCTCAATCTGCAGCACACGCGCGGCATGACGCAGGTTATCCAGACACGCGCCCATCACCTGCGGCACGCAGCGAATGGAATAAGGATCCTGTACACGGCCGCAGTGGGCGTGAGAATCAACAATTTTACTGTCGGCCAGAAGCGCAGTGACCGCCGCAGCCACATCAATCTGTCCCGCCTGGCCACGAGCCAGATGGATACGCGCATCGAACGGTTTCACTGAGCCTTTGATAGCCTCCAGCGACAAAGCTCCAGCCACCAGCCCGGCAGCAAACACCTTCTCACCCTCAAACAGCCCTCGCAGCGCAAGTGCCGTCGAAACCTGAGTGCCATTGAGCAGCGCCAGGCCCTCTTTTGGCCCCAGCACCAGCGGCTTAACCCCTGCCAGTTTCAAGCCTTCAACGGCAGGGAGCTGTTCGCCGTTAACCCTGACATTCCCTTCCCCGAGCAACATCAGCGACAGGTGCGCCAGCGGAGCCAGATCGCCGGATGCCCCCACCGAGCCTTTCTCCGGGATCACCGGCATTACGCCCGAGTTGAACAGCGCAATCAGGCTGTCGATCACCAGCAGGCGAACGCCCGAATGCCCGCGTGACAGGCTGATAATTTTACTGGCCATCACTAGCCTGACAACATCATCCGGCAGCGCTTCCCCAAGCCCCACGCTGTGAGAAAGCACCAGGTTACGCTGAAGTTCGGCCAGGTGATCGGTAGCAATGGTGGTTTGTGCCAGCTTGCCAAAACCGGTGTTAATACCGTAAACCACGTCGCCATGGGCAACAATAGCCTCTACCGTGCCGAGCGCACGCTCAACGGCGGCAACCGCACCGGGGTCAAGCCTGAGCAGCACGTTTCCGTGATAGATCTCGCGCAGAGTGGCCAGTGAAACGGAACCTGGAGTGAGACTGCATAGCTTCTTTTGCGTTGACATGTCAGCATCCTGTTTGCATCGGGTTTTTGTCTATATTTGTATATACAACTTAACTAATAAACCAAATAATTCGCCAGCGGGTCATAGGACTTTTTTATCGAACGGTGAGCCGGATCGCGCTTGTGAAATTTATCCAGCACGGGATGCTGCAGGACGTTTACATGGAGGGGAAATGGAGAGCGAAACCGCAACAAAACAGCCGTTTCTGAGGATAACCAGCAGAAAGATAGTGGATTGCCCGGTCGTTACCCGGGCATTCAGTCTACAAATAGGTAATTTCGCTGAACAGCAGCTGCCCTTCGTTTTTTAGCAACCGCAGCGTATGGCTCCCTTCCTGCCACCAGGCGCCCTGGTCCGGTGACAGCAGCTTATCTTCCAACTGCCATTCCCCACTCAGGACATACACAACGCCGCCCCGGGTACCGAAAGTGGTAAAGGTTCTGTCCGCCACTCGCACCTGGGCCCGACATCGGTCCCGACGCGTCATGACGTTAAAATCCATCGACATACCGCGGGTCAGTTCAGCTTTTACGGGCTGTTCGCCAGCAAAAGTAAAAGGCTGATGGCGTTTAAGCGTATGCCTGAACGCCTTTCCGCCGTCCAGAACGACCTCACTCCCCTCCAGCAGAGTCATCACCCGGTCAACCTGCGGAAAGACGGGAAACTCGCCGTTGTGGGCCAAAGAGGCGATGCTGGCGCGCCAGTTGAAGTCACGCGTCGCGGGCGGAAAACAGCATATTTCTCGCGTTTCCCCGGCGCCGTTGCGCCAGAGGTTAACCGGCACCTTTCGTATATCAAAGAATTCCATCACCACTCCTGAGGACGCACGGCATCCGTGCACCCTGGCATTTGCTCTTTAAATTGAGCGCCCCCAAAGGAAGATCTCCGCCCCGGCGGCCTGCTCATCAGTTCTCTGTTTTGTTCGTCAGATCTTTGCCTGACGCCAGTGTTATCGGCAGCCGAAGCCGGTTGCTGTAGCCCTGGTTCTATTTTTGTGACAATGATTTAGCGGCTTTTTTGTTGGGAAGCAAAGTAAATTTATCACCCTCAATATCGGGCGATAAAATCTGCGGAGTGAGCTGCAATTTTGAATGTAAGTTGCTGAAATTGGGTGTTTAAAATGGCTTTTCCCGCCATCGTGATTGTCACGTGGCGGTATTATTTGAGTCGAGCATAGGGAAAAATCGCGGAGTGACAAGATTAAACGAGAAAACCGCCGGCCCTATTCACAGCGTACATCGCTATTGTGAACAAGACCGGCGGTCTTAATTTAGTTGCTCTGGCTTACTGAGCAGCTGGCATTTTACCTTCATGCGTAGGACGTTCTGTCAGACGCTTCTCAAAATTCGCATTAAACTGTTTTTTCTGATCCGGGGTCAGGATGTTGTAGATTTTGTTCTGGGTTTGCAGATGCGCCAGCATGCGCGTTTTATTCTGCTCTGCCATTTTATCGACCTGCGCCTGTGCTTTAGCCTGGTCGAAACTGTCGCTGGCAATCACGTCGTGCATGGCGCGGCGTTCGTCAACGGATGGGCGCTGCATCTTGCCGCGCTGTTCTTTCATAATGTCTTTAATTTGCTGTTTCTGCGCATCAGTCAGGTTCAGGTCTTTGAACATCATGTCGTGCATCGGGCCGCGCATCATTTTATTGTGCATCATCGGAGCATCGGTTTGTGGAGCCGCAGCCGGAGTTGCATCGGCAGCATGGGCCAGGTTAGCGGCGCCCAGAGCCAGAGTAGAAGCGACGAACAGTGCAGTTAATTTACGCATATTTTTAACCTTCTCTTTTCATTAAATTGACGACTCGCTTAAAACGACGATGTCGTGTTGACGAGAATGAGTTTACGAGTCTTATCGTCAAGGAGACGGTGGCATCCGTAAATCATTGAAAGGGTATAAAACAAGAATGCATCAATTATGAAGAAAATAAGGATTAAGGCGGAAAATAATGCAACGAAATATAACAACGCGATGATTATAAAGACAATATGAAGAGTGTACAGCAATCAACCTGATGAATAAACCCTGTACCCAGGAATTATCCGTAAATAAATGCACAACACGAAATGATTAAGCAGCTCAATTATTCAGAGCTGCTTAAAGTTTAAATTTCTTCCAACATTAAGCCCGCTCTCAGGCCCAGCGCCACATCCGGGTTAGGGAATAAAACGTACTCTTTTTCGCCAGCAACGACATAACGCTTATCGCCATCTTCTGCCAGCAACGTGCCCTTCGAAAACGCGGTAAAGTTCTGCGTTTGGCCGGACATGTGCAGCACAAATTTATCTGACTGTCGGGTGATTTGCTGCGCAACGCGGTAACGCAACGGCTCAGCCTCCATGTCTGGCGGCTCTGCCCCGCTTAACAACGCGGAGATGGCTTCTTTAGTTACCGCGAACTGACCAAGATCGTTCTTCCCAAACGGCCTGGCTTTTCCCAGCTCCAGCGTGCAGCTCAGCGCCCCAAAATGCTCGCTGCTGAAATGGCTAAAGGTGCCGCCTGGCTTTTGATGAAACACCAGCGCCTGCAGCCCGGCGCAGCCCAGCCAGGTTAAGAAGCTCTCGCTATAAGGCAGCGGCCTCGCCGGAAGCACACCAAACCGGGGGTGATAAGAGCCACGAATGGCAGTATGCATATCCAGATGCCAGCGGGTTTGCTCCTCGCTTCGCGACCAGAATTGCTCGAGGGCATGTTCAAGCCTGGCCGCACGTTGGGTTTCCACGCTTTCAGGAAACTGCTGCCAGCGCCCGCCAAACATGCGGTTCATGTCGCTATGGGTATAACGCTTATCCACGCGAAGCGCCGCCGGGTTGCCCAGAATAATCATCGTGCGCCATTGCAGCGGAAGCTGTCCCGCGATCAAGCTGTTGGTCAACTGGCCAAGGATCTCCACCGGGGCGGTTTCGTTGCCGTGGATCCCGGCCGATATGACCAGGGCTTTCCCCGACGTCTCATGTGGCGTCAACGTCAGAATACCTTCGTCCCACCAGCGCCAGCTGAGGTGAGCATTCTCTCCGGAGGTTTGTTCAGGTGCCTTGCCAGCCAACGTATGCAACAGAAAATCAATCATGCTTTCTCCCCTATTGCTGGAACGGGTACACGGAACCTAAATCCAGAATGCGCGTCAGTTCATCCAGCGCTTCGCGTCCCTCGCGCAACAGCTGCGGGTCGGCTAAATCAGCCTGGGTTAAACGGTCTCGGTACCAGCGATCAACCCAGCCATTGAGCGTCATAAACAGCGTGTCGTTCATCATCACCGCCGGATTAACAGCTTTAAGCTCCTCGTCCGTCAGTACCACTCTCAGACGTAAACACGCCGGACCACCGCCGTTAGCCATGCTTTCCCGCAGATCGAACACCTGCAATTCACGGACAGGGTTATCCGCCTCCAGCAGCTGGTTAAGGTAGCGCCAGACGCCTGGATGCTGGCGAGACTCTTCCGGCAGCACGAGCGTCATGCCGCCCTCGGCGCGGCTCAGCAGCTGGCTGTTAAACAGATAGGTCGAAACCGTATCAGCAACCGAAACCAAATTGTCCGGGACTTCCAGAGCCGTAAAGCCAGGCACTTTTTCGCGCAGACGCTGATAAAGCCCTTGTTGATCCACAAACGCATGCTGATGGCAGAACAGCACCTCGCGGTTAGAGACCGCGATAACATCGTTATGAAAAACGCCCTGATCGATCACCGCCGGGTTTTGCTGAGCGAAGATAACCTGCTCAGAGCGTACCTGATTCAAACGCGCCACGGCCTGGCTGGCCTCCAGCGTCTGACGAGCGGGATAGCGGGCCGGAGCCTGCCCGCTTTTCGAGTCTTCGCGGCCATAAACAAACAGCTGCACGCCCGGCTCGCCATATTCGCCGCCTAAACGGTTATGGTTGGCGGCGCCTTCGTCACCAAACAGAGCTACCTGCGGCAGCGCGCCGTGCACGGCAAAACGCCCGGTATCCCGGAACATCGCCCGCAGCACGTTTTCCGTCGTCGGTGCTTCACTGGCTCGGTGGAATTTATTGTTCAGGTTGGCGACGGTGAGATGCACTTTGCCGTCCAGCGTATCGGCTGACGGTGATACCGTCGCCGCATTGGCCACCCACATCGAAGACGCCGAACTGGCGGCGGACAGCAACTGAGGAGCCTGACGAGCCGCGCGCTCAACAACCTGCTCGTCGCTGCCGCTAAAGCCTATCTGACGGAGCACACCGATATTCGGACGCTCCTGTGGAGCAATCACACCCTGCGGATAACCCGCGTCCGCCAGCGCTTTCATTTTCAGCAGCCCCTGTTTTGCCGCCAGCTTCGGGTTAGACACGCGGAACTGGTGCTTCGTCGAGGCTTCATTGCCAAACGACAGCCCGGCGTAATGGTGGGTCAGCCCCACCAGTCCGTCGAAGTTGGCCTCACGCGCACGCTTCATGGCTGCTCCTCGCGGCTGAAATCGAGCCCTGGGCTCAGGGTTGGCGGTAGCGCGAAGCTCGTACTTTCCAGCGAAGCCATCGGCCAGGCGCAGTAATCCGCCGCATACCAGGCGCTGGCGCGGTGGTTACCTGAAGCGCCCACGCCGCCGAATGGCGCGGTGCTGGCAGCCCCGGTCAGCGGTTTATTCCAGTTCACAATCCCGGCTCTGGCTTCCAGTAAAAGCTGGTCAAACTGTTCGCGGGACGGTGAAATCAGGCCGCTCGCCAGGCCATAGCGCGTGTCATTCGCCATCCGAATCGCATCGTCAAAGCTGTGATAGCGGTAAATCGCCAGCAGCGGGCCAAACACTTCTTCATCCGGCACGTTTGCCACGCCGCTGAGTTCAACGATGCCCGGCGTCAGTAAAGAGGTGCCTGGCCGAATCATTTTTGGCTCAAGCAGCGGTTTACCACCGCGCGCAACGTGGGCCTGGAACGCGGTCAGCACCCGTTCAGCCGCCTGCACCGAAATCAACCCGCCGATAAACGGCTGTGGCATAGCGTCCCACTCTCCAGGCTGCAGCCGGGCAGAAACCTCAACCAGACGACGAATAAACGCATCCCCCTGTTCGCCCTGCTTCACCAGCAGACGGCGGGCGCAGGTACAGCGCTGCCCGGCGGTAATAAACGCTGACTGGATAGCCACGTGCACGGCTCCGTCGATATCCTGCGGATCTTCGACGATAAGCGGGTTGTTGCCGCCCATTTCCAGGGCGAGGATCTTCTCCGGCTGCCCGGCAAACTGGCGATGAAGATGGTAGCCGGTGCCCGCGCTGCCGGTAAACAGAAGCCCATCAAGCTCCGGCTGATTAGACAGCGCCTCGCCTGTTTCACGTCCGCCCTGTACCAGGTTCAGCACGCCAGCGGGTATGCCCGCCTCTTCCCACAGCTTCATCACCTGCTCACCAGTGCGTGGCGTCAACTCACTCGGTTTAAACACCAGGGAATTACCGGCCAGCAGTCCCGGCACGATATGGCCGTTGGGCAAATGACCCGGGAAGTTGTAAGGGCCAAAGACCGCCAGCACGCCATGAGGACGATGGCGTAAAGTCGCCGCTCCGTCCGGCATCGCGGTGTGCGTTTCGCCCGTTCTGGTGTGGTAAGACTTAATGGAAATGGCAATCTTATTGACCATCGCGGTCACTTCAGTAGCCGCTTCCCAGCGAGGTTTACCGGTTTCCTGAGCAATCGTTTCAGCGAGCGCAGTTTTATTCGCCTCAAGCAGGCCGGCAAAACGCTCCACAATCTCCTGACGTTCCGTAAACGGGCGTTTCGCCCAGGCAGGAAACGCCGAGCGAGCCGCACGACAGGCTTCTTCTACCTGCGCTTTATCCGCCACCAGCCCTTCCCACAGCAGCGAGCCACTCACCGGGTTATGTTTTAACAGCGCTTCGCCACGGCCCGGCACCCATTGTCCGTTGATCCAGTTAGTCATACTTTTTTCTCCTCGGGGCACAGGCGCACCACGCGCACGGTATCGCCGCTGGCGCACTTCAGCGCGTCGGCAGTTGCAGCATCAATAACCAGTTTATCGCCTTTGGGATCGGCTTTGATCAGCATCACGCGGAACTGGTAGTAATTTTCATTGGCGACCAGGCAAACGGGCAGTTCGTCGGTCGCGGGCTGGCCTACCGCGACGGTTTGCAGGCGGCTCTTGCGGATCGCCCGCACGCGGTCGATATCACACTCCAGCGTAGGGCCGCCGTCGAAGATGTCGACATAATTACGATAGCGGAATCCTTCGGCTTCAAGCACGGTACGCGCTGGCGCCGTTTGCGGATGCACCTGGCCGATAACCGCCTGCGCCTCTTTGGACAGGAAGTCGGTATAAATCGGGTGTTTTGGCATCAGCTCGGCAATAAAAGCTTTCTGCCCGGTGCCGCATAAGTAGTCTGCACGGGCAAACTCCATAGAGAAGAAGCGATTCCCAAGGCTTTCCCAGAACGGTGAATGCCCGTGTTCATCGATTACCCCGCGCATCTCGGCAACCACTTTGTCGTTGAACCGCTCGCGGAAGGCCGCCATAAACAGGAAACGAGACTTGGATAACAGATACCCGTTGCCTTCTTTACGCCAGGCCGGGTCAAGGAACAGCGTGCAAAGCTCGCTTGCCCCGGTGTGGTCGTGGGTGAGAAAAAGCGTCGGCAGCGCGTTGTAGATATTCAACTCTTTGGAGGCATGAACCAGCGTCCCGACCCGGTAGTTGTACCAGGGATCGTTCAGGCCTACGGCCACCTCAATGGCGCAAATCCCCACCATCTGGCCGCTGCTGGTATCTTCCAGCACAAAAACATAGCCCTGATCGCCCTTCGGCAGCCCGCCCTGCCAGGTCTGCAGCGAGCGTTCGATTCGGTCGGCCAGCGTTTTTTCATCGGCGGGGAGCGAGGTCAGCCCGCCGCCGGTTTTCCCGGCAAGCTTAAGCAGCCCCGGCAAATCGCCTCGTTCAATCGGGCGGATGACCATCATGATGAAACTCCCGCGAGGAAGCGTTCGCAGGCGCGCTCGAAGCGATCCAGGCCCAATTGAACTTCGGCCTCACTGACGATAAGTGCAGGTGCAAAACGCAGCACATTAGCCCCGGCAATCAGCATCATCAGGCCTTCCTGGGCGGCAGCCTGCAGAATAAGTTTCGCTTTACCGGCATGTTCAGGGCGCAGCGCACAGCCAATCAACAGCCCTAACCCGCGCACTTCGCTGAACAGCTGGTGCTTCTGGTTAATGTGGTTCAGGCGCTCAACAAACCAGTCGTGGCGCTGCTTCACGCCGCTGAGCACCTCAGGTGTATTAATGATTTCCAGTACGCGCCCGGCCACCGCAGATGCCAGTGGGTTTCCGCCGTAGGTAGTGCCGTGGGTACCAACCACCATCACTTTGGCAAAGCGATCGGTAGTCAGCAGCGCGCCAATCGGGAAGCCACCGCCCAGCGCTTTGGCCGTTGAGAGCACGTCCGGCGTCACGCCATAATGCATGTAGGCATACAGCGAGCCAGTGCGGCCCACGCCGGTTTGTACCTCGTCAAAAATCAGTACTGCGTTATGTTTGTCGCAAAGTTCGCGCAGCCCCTGAAGGAACTCTGGCGTCGCTGGGACAACCCCACCTTCACCCTGCATAGGTTCGACGATCACCGCACAGGTTTCGTCGTTAATCAGTTCACGGGCAGACTGCAAATCGTTAAACACCGCGTGGTTAATCTGCGGCGGCAGAGGCGCAAAATCTTGAGAATAAGCGGGCTGACCACCGGCCGTGACGGTAAACAGCGTGCGGCCATGGAACGCATTCTTGAACGCTACGATGCCGCTTTTCTGCGCGCCAAAATTATCATGAGCATATTTACGCGCCAGCTTCAGCGCCGCTTCGTTGGCCTCGGCCCCTGAGTTACAGAAGAACACTTTCTCCGCAAAGGTTGCGTCGATGAGTTGCTTCGCCAGCTTCAATACCGGCTCGTTGGTGTAGCCATTGCCGGTATGCCAGAATTTTGCCGCCTGCTCCTCCAGCGCTTTGCGCATTTCAGGGTGAGCATGCCCCAGGGCGTTAACCGCGATGCCACCGGCAAAGTCGATGTAGTCTTTTCCCTGCTGATCCCACAGGGTGGAACCCTCGCCGCGAACCGGAATAAAAGGCGCAGGGGCATAAACCGGCATCATCCATTCGTCGAAATGTTGGCGTGTAATTGACTGCGACATAGCGACCCCTCACGGTAAACAAAAAGTTTATTAAATGTTAAATAATTGAGTGTTTGCGCTGTAAATGTAGATTGCAGACATCGTGCCAGCCAGCGATAAAATGCATAAACCGGAGGGGGAAACGAAAAATCAATAACTTAAAAACACTCACCATTCACATAAAATGAATAAAAAGTGCATAGTTTTAACGTGCCGCCTGATTCGCGACACGAAAACAAGAAATATTATGCAGTGGTAAAATATAATGCTGGAATTGTGATCGCCTTCGGGATTTGCCTGCCGTTTTCGCCCCCTTTTTGCGCATCGAGATCAATTTTGGTGCAAATGTTGCTTTATTTCTGCCCACCAGTCGCACCTATGGCAGCGATTAGCTTCAGCGCAGCAACCTGCGCCGTTTTCTGCTACCATCCTGCAACAATTAACCTGACAACCTGGCAGCGACTATGAAATTTGTCTCTTTTAATATCAACGGCCTGCGCGCCCGTCCTCATCAGCTTGAAGCCATCGTAGAACAGCATCAGCCGGACGTTATCGGTCTGCAGGAAACCAAAGTGCACGACGATATGTTCCCGCTGGAAGACGTGGAGAAACTCGGCTATCACGTGTTTTATCACGGTCAAAAAGGCCATTACGGCGTGGCGCTGCTGACCAAAGAGAAGCCAATTGCGGTGCGAAAAGGCTTCCCGACCGACGACGAAGACGCCCAGCGCCGCATTATCATGGCGGAAATCCCGTCTGAATTTGGCAACCTGACGGTGATTAACGGCTACTTCCCACAGGGCGAAAGCCGCGATCATGAAACCAAATTCCCGGCCAAGACTAAGTTTTACCAGGATCTGCAGGACTTCCTGCAGGGTGAACTGCGCCCGGAAAACCCGGTGCTGATCATGGGGGATATGAATATCAGCCCGACGGATCTCGACATTGGGATCGGCGAAGATAGCCGCAAGCGCTGGTTACGCACCGGGAAATGTTCGTTCCTGCCGGAAGAGCGCGAATGGATGGCTCGCCTGTTGGGCTGGGGTCTGGTGGATACTTATCGCCACGCTAACCCGGAAGCACAGGACAAATTCTCGTGGTTTGATTACCGTTCAAAAGGCTTCGACGATAACCGTGGCCTGCGGATAGATCTGCTACTGGCAAGCCAGGGGCTGGCGCCGCACTGCGTGGCAACCGGGATCGACTACGACATTCGCGGCATGGAAAAACCGTCCGACCACGCCCCTGTTTGGGCGCAGTTTAAGCGGTAAGGGAAATACTGAAGGTTGACACATCTTCAGACAAGGACAGCGAGATGCCGTTTTTCACCCTGACGAGGCGCGAACAGAATGCGTAAAATCCTGTTTTTGCTGCTGGCCACGCTGGTTATCTCGCTGTTAGTCCTGCTGCCGCCGGGCACGCTTAGCCTGGCGACACTGCAGAAATATCACGCTCAGCTTAGTCTCTGGCACGCCGAGCGCCCGGCGCTGGTGATGAGCGCCTTCTTCCTCGGTTATTTCCTGATTTCCGCCCTTTCAATCCCGGGCACGCGTATTATGACCCTGATGGGTGGCGCGCTGTTTGGGCTGATCGAAGGTACCGTGCTGGTCGCCCTGGCTGCTGCCAGCGGCGCAACCGTGGCGATGTTGCTAAGCCGTTACTTCTTGCATGACTGGGTACAGCGGCGCTTTGCAACCACCATGGCGAAGATCAACGAGGGCATTAAGCACAATATTACGCACTGCCTGTTTGCCCTGCGCCTGGTGCCGGTTCTGCCCTTTTCCATCATCAACCTGCTGATGGGGCTGACGCCGATTTCCGCCGTTCGTTTTGCGATAGTCACGCTGCTTGGCCTGCTGCCGTCTATCGTGCTGTACATCAGCACTGGCCGCCAGCTTAGTCAGATAGAAAGTCTGCAGGACATTATTTCTCCCACCATGCTGTTGCTGTTTGCCCTGATTGGCCTGCTGCCGCTGCTGTCCCACTGGCTAATCAAAAGAACCCGTTTAAAAAGTTAAACGCCTCCGGCTATCCGAAGGCGTTTTGTCGCTACCCTTGCGAAAGTAACGTCACTTCGACATTCCCGGTAATCGCTCGCGAGTAAGGGCAAGTGGCGTGGGCGGTCGCGAGCAACGCTTCCCGCTCGGTTTCGCTCAGCCCCGGTAGCCTGACGAGCAGCGTCACCGCCAGCGCAAACTGGCTGTCATTATCGACTTTCCCCAGCGAGACGCTTGCGTCCACGTCGGCTTTCTCCGGAATGCGGATAGCCAGTTTTTTCCCCGCCAGCCCAATCGCCCCCATAAAACAGGCAGAATAACCGACGGCAAATAGCTGTTCCGGATTCGTGCCCGGTTTGCCAGACCCCGGCGTGCTGAGCTGCACGTCCAGGCTACCGTCGTCCGAGCGCCCGTGCCCGCTGCGTGCGCCAACGGTAGTGGTATGAGCGGTATAAAGTACTTTCTCGAGTTTACTGGACATGGTGATTCCTCAATCGTAGGTAAGAAGAGCCACCATTTAACCGCCGCGATGTATCTGCAATATGTTCTCCGGCTGGCCAAAATGTATAACTCTGTATCCGCTTCATGACCTGGCTCAAGCACGCTGCCACAGCCCCTCCGCTATACTCCACGCCTTTACGGCAGCGGCACGGTATGAAGATGGATAAACAAAAGAGAAGAGGTGGGTGTGCGTAAGGGTCTCTTTGCGCTGCTGATCATAATGGCTGGGTTGCTTTTGTATCTGCTTCCTCCTGGCATGCTTAGCCTGTCTGCTCTCAAGCACTCTCAGGCTGAGTTTGCACACTGGCATGCACAGCAACCGATTCTGGCTATTGTGGTCTTTTTTGGCTGCTACTTTCTTACTGCCGCCTTTTCCATTCCAGGTGCCACCCTGCTCACGCTGTTAGGCGGGGCTATTTTTGGTCTGGTACAGGGCACCGTCCTGGTCGCCCTGGCAGCGACCTCCGGTGCAACCGCCGCGCTGCTAATCAGCCGTTATCTGCTGCGTGACTGGGTGCAGCGCCGCTTCTCACGCACGATGGAAAAAGTGAATCAGGGCATACAGCGCGATGGCGGCCATTACCTCTTTGCCCTGCGGCTCGCCCCGGTTTTCCCTTTTGTGCTGGTGAATTTATTGATGGGCCTGACGCCTATGGGCGTCGTGCGCTATGCCGCGATCAGCCTGCTCGGCATGCTGCCCGCCATCATGGTCTACATTAACACCGGCAGACAGCTGAGCCAGCTGCAAAGCCTGGGCGATATTCTCTCCCCCGGCATGATGTTGATGTTTGCCCTGTTAGGGCTATTACCGCTGGCCGCTCGCTGGCTGGCCAGACAAACCGCCCCATAACACGCTGAGGACTTTCTCTTGCAACGCTTAATACCTGGCATACGGGCGCTGATGCTTGCTCTGACGCTGGTCGGCTTTAGCGCCACCGCCCAGCCCCAAAACTGGCAGAGTATTCGCCAGCAGGCCAACGGCCAGACGGTTTATTTTAACGCCTGGGGCGGCGATCCCGCCGTTAACGGCTATCTGGCCTGGGTCAGCCATGAAGTAAAAACGCATTATGGCGTGACGCTTAAAGTGGTAAAGCTGGCGGACGCGGCCGATGCGGTGAGGCGTATTCAAAACGAAGCGGCAGCGGGCAGAAAAACCAACGGGTCGGTGGACCTGCTTTGGGTCAACGGCGAAAACTTCAGCGTGCTCAAGCAGGCAGGATTGCTCAGCGAGAACTGGGCCGAAAATCTGCCAAACTGGCAATATGTTGATGTTAAAAAACCTGTGCGGGAAGATTTCTCGGTACCGGTTGACGGGGCTGAGGCGCCCTGGGGAAGCGCGCAGTTGATGTTCATTGGCGATAAAAAACGCTCGCCAACCTTCCCGCAAAATGCAGAACAACTGTTGGCCTTCGCCAAAGCCCATCCCGGCAAGCTGAGCTACCCTCGCCCGCCCGATTTTACCGGCACGGCGTTCCTTGAACAGCTTTTGATTGTCTTGACCGATAAACCGGCCGCGCTAAAAACAGCCCCGGATCCCGCCACCTTCGGGCAAGTCACCGTCCCGCTCTGGCGTTACCTTGACCAGCTTCATCCGTTCCTGTGGCAAAAAGGTAAAACGTTCCCGACGACGCCGGCGCGCATGGATCGTATGCTGGCCGACGGTGAGCTGCTGCTGTCAGTGACCTTCAACCCGGCGCACGTCGACAATCTGATCGCTCGCCGCCAGCTCCAGCCGTCGGCAGAATCCTTTGGCTTTAGTGCTGGTATGTTGGGCAACGTGCATTTCGTCGCTATTCCGGCGAACAGCAGCGCCAAAGCAGGAGCGCAGATCGTGGCTAATTTTCTGATGTCCCCCGAGGCGCAAATCCGCAAAGCTGACCCGGCAGTTTGGGGAGACGCGAGCGTGCTGAGCAGCAAGGCGCTGCCGCCACAGCAAAAAGCACAATTTGAGGCGCTGGTGCCCAAAAGCCAGCATCCGGTGCCTTTCCTGGCGGAACCACATTCCGCCTGGGTCAGTGCGCTGGAACAAGCCTGGCTTGAACGTTACGGATCGCGATGAGCCGCGGCTTTACGGATGCCGGAGCACTGGCTGCGGGACTGGTGTTTGTGCCAGTGCTGCCGGGGCTTGCCCTGATCGTACCGCCATTACTACAAGGTGAAATCTGGCTTACCCTTTGGCAGGACTCACAGTGGCCGGAAGCCTTCATCGCCACGCTAGTATCAACCACTCTCAGCGTGGGCGGCGCTTTGCTGCTGACGCTAATTATTCTCTGTTCCCTGTATCCCGGCGAGCGCTGGCAACGCTATCTTCAGCGTCTGCCGCTGCTGCTGGCCCTGCCGCACGTTGCCCTTGCCAGCGGCTTTTTCTTCCTGTTTTCAGACAGCGGCTGGCTGGCTCGCCTTTTCAATCTCTCTCTGCCGCCGGATAACTACGGTATTGCCCTCGGCCTCATGCTGGCACTCAAAGAAGCCTGGTTCTTACTGTGGTTCTCAGCCTCGCAGCTACAAAGCGCACAGATGAGCCAACAGATAACACTCGCCAGAACGCTCGGCTACGGCGAGCTACAATCCCGTCTCTATGTGCTGGTGCAGCAGCTCTTGCCGGGCCTGGGTTGGGCTTTAGTGGCGGTAACGGCCTATAGCCTTTCAGTCGTAGATGCCGCGCTGATTCTTGGCCCCGCTAACCCGCCGACTTTTGCGGTTCTGGCCTGGCAATGGCTAACGGACAGCGATATCTCCCGGCAGAATATGGGCCTGGCGGCATCCTGCCTGTTGCTGCTGATGCTCGGGGCTTTTGTTATTGTCGGGCGTTTGGCGTGGGCAATGATAAAACGGCGGATCGGGTGCTTTTCGGGCAAACGCTATGCCCTGAATCTGTCCTCTGCTGGCGCGATGACTGCCTGTTCACTTTCCCTGGTCGGCTTTACGGCTATCGCCATACTCATCCTTTGGTCCTTCGCCGAAGGCTGGTTTTTCCCGGCACGACTCCCTGAAAGTCTGACGCTTAACGGCTGGCAACAGGCTGAGCTGACGCCCGTCTGGACAAGTTTTGTAGCCGGATTTATCAGCGCTTTGCTCGCGCTAATCGTGACCATATTGTGGCTCAGGGGCTGCCCGCGCCGCTACGATCGCTGGCTGTATCTACCGCTGCTGCTGCCTGCGCTGCCGCTGGCCACCGGGCAGTATCAACTGCTGCTCAGGCTGAACATGGAAGGACGCTGGGCCGCGCTTATCTGGAGCCATTTGCTGTGGGTCCTGCCTTATACGCTGTTGATCCTGGCCCCGGCCTGGCAGAGGATCGACGCTCGCCTGGTGCTGACGGCGCGAACTTTCGGCTGGTCGGCGTGGAAAATTCTCTGCCTCGTCCAGCTGCCATTGGTCACTAGGCCTGTACTGGCGGCGCTGGCCGTCGGTTTTTCCGTCAGCGTCGCACAGTATTTGCCTACTCTTTATGTCGGGGCGGGCAGGTTTGCCACCGTCACAACGGAAGCTGTGGCGCTCAGCAGCGGCGGCGATCCCCAGCAGTTCGCTCTGCAGGCATTGCTACAAATGCTGCTGCCGATGGCCGTATTTATCGCCACAATCTCGGTTAGCCGCCTGGCTGGCACTCACAGAAAAGGATTACGCTAATGCTCAGCGTGCGAAATTGTTCCCTCTCCCGCAACGGCGAACCGCTGCTGGCGGATATCAGCTTTGACGTTGCGCCGGGTGAGATTGTTACGCTGATGGGCCCGTCTGGCGTGGGTAAATCGACGTTACTGAACTGGATGATCGGTGACTTAGCCCCGGAGTTTAGCGCACAGGGCATGCTGCAGCTTAACCAGCGCAGCCTGACGTCTCTACCCGTTGAACAGCGCCGTATCGGCATTTTATTCCAGGACGCGCTGTTGTTTCCTCACCTCAGCGTTGGGCAAAATCTGCTGATGGCGATGCCCGCCTCCGTCGTTGGGCGCTCGCTGCGGCAGCGTGCTGTCGCGGAGGTGCTGGAAAGCGCCGGGCTGGCCAGCTATGCCCACAGAGATCCAGCTACGCTCTCCGGCGGGGAACGCGCGCGCATCAGCGTCCTTCGCGCCCTGCTGGCTGAACCTGAAGCCTTATTGCTCGATGAGCCCTTTTCCCGCCTCGACCTGCCGCTTCGTCAGGGGTTTCGGGAATTTGTCTGGCAAAAAGCAAAACTACTCGGGTTGCCGGTGGTGCTGGTCACTCACGATGAGCAAGATATTCCCCCCAGCGGACAGGTTATCCGGCTTTAACCCATCGAACATGAGATATCGCAAAGAAGCCCCCTCAAGCGAGGACTAAACTTACGGCTCTTTTGCTATCCTTCAGGTTATTAGATGAAACGTGTTTCTCAGCTAACCACCGCCCTGCTGCTGGCCGGGCTGTCCCAGATCACTTTTGCCGCCGCGATGCCCACTGAAATGAACCTCTCCAGCGTAAAAGCCGAAAACGGTGCCGTGATTGATACTCGCCCAAGCGCGTTTTACAACGGCTGGCCGCAGACCGTAAACGGCAGCGGCGGCCATGAACCCGCCGCATTGAATCTCTCAGCCTCCTGGCTGACGCTAATGAGCGATGAACAGCTTTCAACGTGGGCTAAGCAACATCAGCTGAACAAATCTGGATTAGTAGCGCTTTACGGTGACGACGCTCGGGCCGTGGAAGCTCGCTTAGAAAAGCTGGGGTTTACGCAGATTTCAATGCTGACCGACGCCCTGCAGGATCCTTCCCGTCTGCAAAAGCTGGCGCATTTTGAGCAGCTCGTATACCCGCAATGGATCCATGATTTACAGAATAAAAAACCGGTCACCGCAGCGCCTGGCGGAGACTGGAAAGTGATTGAAGCGGGCTGGGGCGCGCCGAAAAAATACCTGCTCAGTCATATTCCCGGCGCGGGCTACATCAATACCGAAGAGGTGGAGAGCGAGCCGCTGTGGAACAAAGTGTCCGACGATAAGCTAAAAACCATGCTGGCGAAGCACGGCATCCGGCACGATACGACCGTCATTTTGTATGGTCGGGACGTTTACGCCGCGGCGCGCGTGGCGGCGATCATGCTGTACGCTGGCGTGAAAGACGTCCGTCTGCTCGACGGAGGATGGACAACGTGGAGCGCAGCTGATTTGCCCGTTGAACGCGGCCTGCCTGCACAACCGACGCCAGCCCCCGACTTCGGCGCCCCGATCCCCGGCCAGCCTCAACTGATGCTGGACATGGAACAGGCGCGCGCGCTGCTGCATCGCAAAGATGCGTCTCTGGTCAGCATTCGTTCCTGGCCGGAATTTATCGGCACCACCAGCGGGTACAGCTACATTAAGCCCAAAGGCGAGATTGCGGGTGCCCGCTGGGGTCATGCAGGATCTGACTCCACGCATATGGAAGACTTCCATAACCCGGACGGCACCATGCGTACCGGGGACGACATCGCCGCAATGTGGAAAAGTTGGAATATCTTGCCGGATCAGCACGTGGCCTTCTACTGCGGTACCGGCTGGCGCGCCTCCGAAACGCTGATGTACGCGCGGGCAATGGGCTGGAAGAACGTTGGCTTGTATGACGGCGGCTGGTACGAATGGAGTGCGGATCCTAAAAATCCTGTCGTTAGCGGTGAGCGTAAACCGAACTGATGCTCGCTTGAGGATCACGCCCCTCACCCTAACCCTAAAAGGGAGAGCAGCTGTGTTTAAAGTCAAGGGTGGCGCTATGTCGTCACCCATTCTTTATTATCCCGAAGCATTGCATTCAGGATGGTCACCAGC
>NZ_FXAS01000057.1:0-11979 GCF_900177785.1 Cedecea sp. NFIX57
ATGGCGCTGCTGGCGCATCTTTGCTGGCTTTTTAGCATGGTGACGGCCTTCATGAGGGGATATGTGGCCCGGAGGCTGTGGCTGAAAACGCTGGCAGGGTGAGAGAAAAAATATCGCGATCGCGACCTTCGGTCGCTCAAAAAGAGAACCCCACCAAAAAACAGTGGGGTTAGTCAGCAGTCTGAAGCCGGATACTAACGCCGGTCACCGGAACGTCATCAGCAACGTCAGTCACCTGTACGGTAGATCCATCAGCCACCTTGAATTCGGTGGACAGGGTAACGATGTCATCTGTGCCACCGTCATTGCTCAGCGCGGTGATAACCATGTAACCCTGAATCTGAATCTGGCCGAAGGTCATGCGAACCCACAGCGTCGGCTGGCGACCGGCATTTACCTCAGTGACGTAGTACTTGATGTACTTGTAGACGCCGTACTGATCAGAACGGTCGTTTACACGCACCTCACCTTCGAAGGAGAGCGTCAGGTCGTTAGAGGTTACGATATTCTCAACCCAGCCTTTCGTGTCATCAGCGGATGATGTGGTTGTGTTCGGGGACATATCGAACGTCTTGGATGTGCCAGGCATCAGCAGCTTGAAATCTGCCTCCGTAGGCACCGCATCGGCGCAACCGTCAGCCACTTCCAGAATGACGGCGCGGCCAAAGAGTTTTGTGTTATCGGTCTTACAATCTGCCATGTCTTAGGCCTCTTATGAGCATAAAAAAAGGCCGCACATGGCGACCTGGTTGATTTGATGTTTAGTTAATCGCTGCCGAAGAGACAGGCGAACATGAGGCGATAAACACCCAGGCGGCGTATTCTCTCCAGCACATGAAACAGACCTCGAAAGACTCCAGCGATTCAAGAACGGCGAAACCTACACCGCCGAGATAAAGCTAACCCGCCGGCCGGCATTTCACCGAAAGATGTTCGCCTTCTTCAACTTCTGCTTTGCGCACTGGAGCGCCGAAAGGACGCCTCTCGCTAACGCAGATGAAGCCACTCAGTTTGACCGATTCAGGAAGGACTTAACCATCCTGGCGGGATTCTATGAGCAAACGATGAGGCTTAATGGTGATATCAGGACGGAGGCCAAGAGCCTAGCATACGCCAACATGGACGCTGACGAGTTCGAGCGCTGTTACAAGTCGATGATTAACGCCGCCATTAAACACGTATTCGCCGGTACGAAAGACCAGCAGATACTCAACCAACTACAGAGCTACTTCTGAGGAGGGAATATGCGCCAGCGGAAAAGCAGCATAGTTTCCGTAATGGAGAATGCCATTTTTAAAGTCAGAACCCGCAGTAAACGCAAGCCTGAATTACTCCCATCCGAAATCAAAACTTACGACCCGATATGGCCGCTTCTGTCAAAGCGCTGGTTGCGGGTTAAATCGAGGAAATCAGCATGACCGACTATTCACAGATGAGCGATTTTCAAATCAACGCCGCAGTATTTGAGGCTCTTCACGGCGGCTCGCCAGACTTCAAAGAGGGTGAGAATGGCGCAATGGTTCTCTTGTCTTTTGAGGGAGACATTGTTGACGGGAACGTTGTTGAGGTTGAAATAGAGCGGGGCGTGTTTAACCCATGCAATGACATTTCAGACGGCTGGCCCATTGTGATTGAAAGCGAAATCGGGCTGATGAAAGACAAAGGTGATGGAAGTTGGGATGCTTTCGGGAAATTTAAGCTATTCGATGGAGACTGGCAGTTTGAGAGCGATCCTGTGCATCAACATAGCGACAGAAACCCCCTCCGCGCTGCAATGGTCGTCTTTCTCAAAATGAAGGATGCAGAGAATGTTGAACACTTCTGAAACCACATCATACGAACGCAACAGCAACACAGCAGCAGGTCTATGTGCTGGTTGTGCAAGGGTGCTTGATGATGACGAAATCCATTGCTGCGACGAGTGCGCGAGTGATGCGTACATTGAAACCGGGAAGAAGGGAGTGAAGAGAGATGAGTAGCTTAAGAGTTGGAGGCCTGGCAATAATCATCAAGGCATACACAGATCCGTCATTAGTAGGAAGGGTGGTTGAGATTTATGGAAGGGCTGACGGAAGAGGTCTCTTTAAGAGCCCGGCAACAGGGTTGTATAGATTTACGCTGCATCCTGGTGCTTATATTTGCACTGGTGACTTTCACTCTGGTTCGGATGTTAAAGAGGAAGATGGTTTTGGCCTTTTCTCAAGAGAGCAACTAATGCCCATCGACGGAGAAGACTTCAGCCACGAAGGCGAGCATGAGAAGGAGTTGACGCATGGCTAACCTCCGAAAAGAAGCGCGCGGCCGTGAATGCATGGTGCGTATTCCGGGCGTGTGCAACGGCAACAGTGAAACGGTAATTCTCGCTCATCTTCGGATGGCTGGATTAACCGGTGTGGGCATGAAAGCTGATGACTTGTTTGGCGCGTGGTGTTGCTCAGCTTGTCACGATGCGATAGACCGACGCAACCGTACCGTTGATGCTGAATATGCTCACACGCTGCATCTGGAGGGCATTATACGCACTCAGGCGGCACTGTTATCGGAGGGCAAGCTGAAAGCATGAATGCCTATCATCTGAAACTACCCTGGCCGCCCAGCAACAATCGCTACTGGCGTCACTCCCGAGGGAGGCACTTTATCAGCGACTGGGGCAAGCGGTACCGAAAAGAAGTAATCGAAATCATCCAGGCAGCAAAGTTAGATATCAACATCACACCCCGCATCAGAATCACCATCCACGCAGCACCGCCCGACAACCGCAAACGCGATTTGGACAATCTACCCAAAGCCGTTTTTGACGCACTCACCAGTGCGGGCTTCTGGCTGGATGACGGCCAGATTGACGACATGCGGATTAAGCGCTGTCAGCGACACAAGGGAGGAATGCTGTGGCTTGTGATGCACGAGATTGACGGGGAATTACCGGTAATTACAGAGCTTATGGAGGCATCACAGTGAGCGTAATCGACATCAACACAGTGAAGATTCAGCGTCAGATTGACGAGAGGCAGAGAGAGGCCATCGATTCCCAGATTAAGCAAGTTGAAGGGCTGATGACTGCTCGTCGCTGACTGGCTCAATGGTGCCGAGTCGCAGCCGCCCCGGTGAACTAATCTGGATGCCCGGCGCTATGTCGTTTGAAGAGATGGTGATGATAGCCAGCTCACTTATCACGCACGGCATCATCGGCAAGGCTAAAGTACGCAAGCTGCAGCGCAACGAATCAGGGCAGATGACGAGAGAGTTTCACGCTATCGAGTACATCAACGCCGCCCGGTCACACTTTGGCATCTCGAAAGACGAGGCCATGAAGCTGACAATGACAGAATTCCAACTACTTCTGAACACCAAATACCCTGAGCAGAAAGGCTTCACTAAAGAAGAGTACGACACCGTTGTTGATGACTATTTCGCGAAAAAGCAGCGGAAGCTGGATAGGGCGTCGTAGTCATTGGGTGCTAATTTTATGAGGTCGAGTTGACATCCTGGTGGTTGTGGTTATGATTAGCTCATAACATTCATGGAAGCACCTATGGAAAGAGATGAGGGTTTAGACTATTTACTTTCACTGCATGGCTCAACAGTTTATCGAGATGATGGTTATTGGTGGAAGGTTGAGGTGTGGGAGGTCAAGGCAACATCCTTCATGCCTCATGGGATACGTTATAGTTTAACTTTGCACGATAAATACAACACTCGCGTCTTTGGAATGGATAACGCCCATGGAATAAAAATGCCCAAGAAGGGGTGTTACTCCGGAAGGCTTGTCTATGACCACATACATCGAACCCCTCACGATAAGGGGTATCCATACGAGTTTGTTTCTGCCAATCAGTTGATAGCAGATTTTTTCAGTAAAATTGACGAAGTTATAGCGCAACGAGAAAACCGAGGTTAAAAATATGAAAGCTCTTATTGGTGTGATGCCTGAAGAGCACATCCGTCAAAGGATGCTTGCTATAGTTAAAGGCGAGTACAAACCTGAGCCGGGAGAACCTAAGGTGTGGTTTACATCTGTAAACGCACTCGCTCAGGTACTAAGCAACGAAAACATTGAGCTGCTAAGGCTTATGGAAGATCAAAAGCCAGAAACCATTACTGAGCTTGCTGATATGTGTGGTCGGCAGAAAAGTAATCTATCCGTTACCCTGAAGACCCTTAGCTCTCGAGGCTTTGTCCGACTTGAAAAACAAGGGAGAGGCGTAAAGCCTGTGGCTCTTTTCACCGACTTTGATATTCAGGTAAAGCAAGAGTTCATCGATAAGTTTTGCCCTAAAGCGGCTTAGTGAATAGTTAGCAGTGCTCAAAACCCACCACCCGGTGGGTTTTTGCTTTCTGGCGCGTCCTTGCACCATCGCTGTTTAGCTGTGAAGCCGGCGCATCATCTCTTCAATGCGGAATCCTGGAACAGAACCCGGCTTGATATGCGCTGTTTCTCTTGCGAGAGCTTGGTAGCACATGCTTATCACGTAAGTAGTGTCCCGGCTTAAGTCCCAGAAGTCACCGGCAAGGCGAGATTCCATATCCCTTAGTGATGGGTAAATCTTATAGCTCAAATCTCGAGCGCGTTGCATCCACAGAAACAGGTTAACGAATCGCATTAACTCGGTGTCGTTGAACTGTGGCGTGTCGAGCTTTGGAAGCGCCTCCTGCTTGCCGAGGAATTCTCCTTCGATAGACTTCAGAAACTCGACAGCCTCAAGTGATTCGCTGGATGATAACTGGTTGATGTGCTGAACGTCGAACCGGTCATGCACCAACTTCCAGATTGCCGGGTACTTCATTCCTGACTTGTTGGCGATCATCTTCTCGACGTATTGGCGGAGTGGTGTGCGTTCGTCAGATGATGATTTGCGCTGTTTCGGTTTTTTCTGCTGTTCGGCGACCTCTTCTTTAGCGCTGAAATAGCAATCCTCTAGCTGTTCGAAAACTTCCCATGCCTGATCAGTTTCGAGCATCTTGGCGTGACGGGCTGCACCGCGCTCAGTCCATAATGTGAGCTTTGGGGTGCGCTTATCAACTTGGTGACTTTCAGTCACTGAGTTCTTAAAGTCTTTTAATTCATCACCTTGAATAAGGAAATAATGTTTTCCTTCAATGAAGCGAGATGAATTACGTGAGTAGTTCTTTTTTATGTTGGCAACATCGGTTCCGTAAAACACAGAGAGCATTCCGCTAGTTACAACTGGGGTGTTGGCGTAAAAAACGGCGGGAATACTAACATCAGAAATTGCGGAGGCTTGCGTGATTGGCGCTGCGATTTTTGCTACATTAGTCATGTCTTTTATCCTTGCGTGGATGGGGACAAATAGAGGCCTCAGTGGGTGCAACCGCTGGGGCTTCGCATTTTATGGTAGTGTTTTGCTACCACTCTTGAAAAGGTAATAGCAATTGGCTACCATGTCAACATGACATTTTAGGAGTGCTTGCCGTGAGTAAAAGAGAACCGCAGATAAACCTTAGACTTCCGCAAGAACTTAAAGACAAAGTTCACGAGATAGCCGCAGAAAATCATCGGTCAGTTAACTCTGAGCTTGTTAGAATGATTGAAGCTTGCGTAGCTGAGTACTACTTCTTCAAAGAATCAGAGGGGCAAGGGCATTACTCTTTTGAGGAGCTGGAAGAAGAAATTGGCGAAGAAGAAATTTCAGAAGAAGATTATGAAAGAAGGATAAACAGGGCGCTGTCACTTATGCAAGAAAGCATGAAGGCGCTAAAAGAAAAGTCCTGATTTCTTACCTATCTCATCAAGACCGGCCACAGAGCCGGTTTTTTGTTCCTGCTGATTTCTGGTCAATCCAATGCTAGGATTACTCCGAACTTTTATCTATGGGGATAGGGATGTGAGAAAATTCTGGTTGTTGTGTTTGTGTGCTTCATTTTTACCTGCGCTGGCAATGAGCAGTGAAAAAATGAAACCAAAGGATGTTAAGTGGCTACAAGGATTTTCTGAAACAAGAAATATTGGGTGTGATCTTTACGAAGACAGTTCTTACTCAACGACAGGGCGTGAAGGCTTAGAGTTTATCCCGTCATCCTTAAAAGAAAAAAAATTGCGGCCAGATAGCAAGATAACGTGTGATCTATGGGCAAAGACGGATGATATTAAAACACCTGTACTACACGTATCAGAAGAATTTAATATCGAAGGAGTGAGGGTTAACATTTATCACTCAGACGCGTCAGGCACTATAGGCAAAGATTATAATGACAAAGGTGCTTGGAACTCAGCATGTAAGACCGATGCAATGACTGACGAGGTGACATGTTACGTAAGTCACAAAAGCTTTTATCTTTTCAGGGATAAATCAGGCTACCGTGTACTTGTTGGTGGCGAGCACTTTCCTGGCACTCTTGCCTACGTAAGAATCGGCAAGGGCAAGCCTATTGCATCTGGCGAAGGTGGTGTTTTTTCATCTAGTGATTCAGTTAGTATAGTTGATTCAATTGACAAGCACAGTTCAATATCCACCCGCTATACAAGGTGGCCATACGAAAGAACGATCGATGAAAATCTTGATGTGAAATATTTACCACAAGCCAAAACAGTCTTAGATCTTATTTATGACAACCATATTTGAAAAATAATTCTTACAAAAAACCTCGCTCATGCGGGGTTTTTTATTGCCAGGAGAAAAGTATGGCTCAGGATTTAGGCGGTATTTATTACGAGGTAGACCTTGAAACGAAGGGCCTGATGGATTCTGTCAAGAGAGCAAAGGGTGGGTTGGACTCACTCGGAAACTCGACCACAGGCCTGTCAAATGGTTTAGATAGAACAAGCCGCGCTGCATCTTCCGCCACTTCATCTTTCTCTGGCCTTAGCCGTGTAGCGGCATCTCTTGCAGCTATTCTTTCTGTCCAGCAGGTCGCGCATTATGCAGATGCATGGACAACATTGAATAACAAGCTCTCAAATGCGATCAGGCCAAGTCAGGATTTGGTTGATGTCACTGAGAGAGTGTTTAGCATTACGCAGCAGACCAGGAGCAGCCTTGAAGGCACTGCGACGCTATATTCTAGACTAGAAAGAGCAACCAGATCCTACGGGACCAGTGCTGATGACATTGCAAAATTAACAAAAATAATTAATCAGGGATTTATTGTTTCCGGAGCTACAGCATCAGAGGCTGAAGGGGCTGTAATTCAGCTATCGCAAGGCCTTGCCGCTGGTGCGTTGAGGGGGCAGGAATTCAACTCTGTTAACGAACAGGGGAACAGGCTAATTGTTGCGCTTGCTGATTCTATGGGTGTCACCGTTGGTCAAATGAGGCAACTAGCATCTCAAGGTAAGCTAACGACCGATGTGATAGTTAAGGGGCTTCTTTCTCAGGGCGATTCAATAGGAAGAGAGTTCGCTAACACTACCACTACGATTAGCCAGGCATTAGAAGTTGCCGGTAATAACATCACCAAGTTTTTTGGTGAAAATGCGACAGTGAAGTCTGGGGTTGCAACCTTCAATTCTGCCATTGTCAGCATCAGCGAGAATATCAATATTCTCGGTATCGCACTAACTGGCGCAGCCGCAATTATGGGGAGTCGTTATGTAGGTGCGCTTACGCTGGCAACGCAAGCCAAGCTATCAGGAGTGGCGGCAACAATTAAGCAGCAAACCGCTGAATACAACACTGCAAAAGCCACTATTGCCAGCGCAGAAGCTGAGATAAGGAACTCTCAGGCAATTATTGCTTCTGAGCAAGCCAAAGCCCGTCAGTTGGCAACCCAGGCGGCAATAAATAAACAATACGGCTTGGCTGTGTCTTACCAGGCAGAGTATGCAGCGATACAGCGTAATATTGTTGCTGCTGATAATGCAGCAGCGGCGGCAAAAGAGCGACTGGCTGTAGCCACGCAACAGGCATCAGTGGCAATACGAGCAGCAGCGCCTTGAGGCTCAATGGGAAATTTTCCGCAACCAGAGCCAATCAAACGAGCTACTTGCCGCCTCTCTTGATGGGCTTCAAAGTGGCGCGTCCAGTGCTCTTACTGGGCTTATCAACGGCACTCAAAGCCTGCAGGAAGCTTTCGCCAACATCGGCACAACCATCCTGAACAGCGTCATAAGTAGTTTCGTCCAGATGGGTATCGAGTGGGTGAAGGCTCAGGTGATGGGTCAGGCGGCTGCAGCGGCATCTCTGGCTGCAACAACAGCCCAAGCTACAGCTGCGGCGGCGGCATGGGCACCGGCAGCAATGAGCGCATCAATAGCCACTTACGGAACGGCGGCGGCTGTAGGCCAAACGGCATATGCCGGTTCGCTACTGGCAGCCAAAGTAATGGCGGTCGCTGGAGCCCGTAAGAACGGTGGTCCAGTATCTGCCGGGGAAATGTATCGAGTAGGCGAGGGTGGCATGCCTGAGATTTACCAGGCTAGCTCTGGCAGGCAGTACATGATACCTGGCGATAATGGAAAGGTGATCAGCAATAAGGATATGCAGGGCGGCGGTGGTGGGGGGGCATCATTCAACCCGGTAATGAATCTAACCATAAATACTACTGGCGGAGTTGGTGAAGAGGATATATCAAGACTCCGTAAAGTATGGAATAACGATATGATGAAAATTCTGGTCGACCAGAGTAGAAGACCTGGAGGTATTCTGGCACCAAGAAAATAGTAAAGCGGCATAATGCCGCTTAATTATCACTCTTCGCCAAGACCAGTTTTCACTATCTCTCTTATCATATCATTCACATAATTTGCTGCTTCTCTTATTTCTTCTTTTGAAACTGTATCGCTAGCTAGCTCATCGAAATTCATTGTGCTTTTTTCAGTGAGTTTTTTGAGAATCTGCTGTTGATCTTCATTAAGGACAGCAATTACATAACTTAGAACAGTTTTCACTGCCATTGCGGTAAGAAGTGACTCATTTTGAATGGACATTTAGTGCCTCCTAAGAATTTAGAGATAGAAAGTAGATTATATCATTGGCCGCATATTACAAAAAATGAGGGTAATCATGCCTGAGATATTCACCTGGAATCCTGAGCGAGGCTACACCGTCAGCAGGCAGCCAAACGTTGCGGTGGTTAAGCTGGGCGACGGTTATGAGCAGCGGCAGGTAAAAGGTATTAACCCTTTGATGGATAGCTACTCGCTGACATTTAAGGGGACTGACGGCCTGTGCGGTAGAGCTAACATCGCTAAGGCTGTCGATGCCTTCCTGAAAGCCAGAATGTCGGTGGAGGCGTTCTACTGGACTCCATCAGACACCGAAGTGCAGCGGCTGTTTGTGTGCCGGTCGTGGAGCACCACAAAGACCGGACCGCACTACGAACTCACGGCCACATTTGAACAAGTGCCACAATAAGCCGAAAGGCGGGAGATAGTTATGACTTTAGAAGAGCGTGTTGAAGCACTGGAAGATTTTATGGGTAAGATGAATATTCAGCAGCAAGAAGTTGAAGCAGTGAGGGAAATAGTGAAAAAGACTACTAATGAGGTGATTGCAAATGCGCGTCGTGCTGGCGGTATTTTGAATGCGGCCCATAACCAGGCCGCCAGAAAAGATTCAGTAATCTTTCGCGCAAAAGAATTCAATGTTTACGCTGCTAAATCTTGAACTGCTCCAAAGCGCCAGCCATCTCACCTAAATACTCATTGTCATGAGCTTTTAGTGACTTGATGAGGTTATCTTTTTCGTGTGCGGGTAATTTTTGAAATAACAAACCTATCGTTATCTTCATTGCAACCAATTCATGACTCAAGGTTTCAAGGCTGCGACCATCAACACCAATCATGAGATTTTGGATGTTTTTTACATTACTCATACGCTTTCCTTATTCCAGAGGTAATCAGCCATCCCTCATTACTGTGTGCGTCCATGCCCTCACATGGACGGGCTGAGCCTCAACCTTAACCATCAAACAGGATATATCACATCCTGATATTCGATCAGTAGCCACCTCCGGGTGGCTTTTTTAATGGGAGTTATCCGTGCGCGACATACCAGCAGAATTAATTATTGAGAGCGTTGACGCTGGCGTTGGCGCGTTTATCGACCTGTTTGAGGCAGACCTACAGCCTTATGGCGGCGACGTTGTTAGATTCCACTCCAGCACTAACGGCTTCTACACGGATGTTATCTGGAAGGGCCGGGCATATACGGCTTACCCGATAGCAGTAGAAGGCTTTGAGATGAAGAATGAAGGGACGTATGCACGGCCAATGATGGCGGTGGCAAACGTTTCTGGACTTATTACCGGCATTAACAGCGACTTTGACGACATGCTCGGAGTTGTCATTACCCGCCGTCAGGTGCCAGTTAAGCATCTTGACGCAGTTAACTTTCCGAATGGTAACCCGGATGCAGATCCTACCAAAGAGGCTGTCTCCCGTTACATCGTGGAAGAGATGACCGAGGAAACATTTGAGCAGGTTACTTACTCCCTGGCTACTCCTGTTGACTGCGATAACGCCATTATCCCAGCGCGGACAATACTGGCTGATGTGTGCCAATGGGTTTACCGCGGTGAAGGCTGTCGTTATGACGGGCCGCCGGTAGCAGATGAGCGAGACAATCCAACAGCCGATCCAAATCGTGACAGATGCTCCCATCGTCGCTCTGGTTGCAGGATGCGATTCAAGCTCCCCGAACCAATGCCAATCAGCAGCTTCCCTGGCTCTCAGAAGGTTTCCTGATGCAAGAGTGTATCGACTATGCGGCAACGTCGCAGGATGAAGTGTGCGGGCTGATCATCGACGGAGATCGACTATTTCGCTGTCGTAACGCACATCCAGAGCCACATAACCAGTTCCGCATCAGTGATGATGACTGGCTGGCTGCTGAAGAGGTGGGTGAGATTACTGCAGTTTTTCACTCCCACCCTCAGAATCATCCAGGCCTGTCAGGTGCTGACCGGAAGATGCAAATTGCTACCGGGCTTCCGTGGTGGCTTGCCAGCAGTGGAAAGCTACATAAGTTCAGACCAGTGCCATTCCTTCTGGGGCGCAGATTCGAGCATGGCGTGATGGACTGCTATAGCCTGTTCCGGGATGCCTATCACCTGTGCGGCATTAACCTTCCTGATTTTGAGCGAAGCGGCGGGTGGTGGTTGCGCGGAGAAAATCTGTACCTCAAAAACATGCCCGTTAACGGATTTCACCGGGTATCCACTGAATTAGCCCAGCCTGGCGATGTAATTATCCGGCAGCCATTCGATGGTGCCGATCCATGCCACGCAATGATTCTTCTGAATAACAATATGGTGCTTCATCACGACCACACAGGACATCTCAGCAGACGAGAGCCGATGCGCCCGGCATTCATTAAACAGACACATTCGATATGGAGGCATGAACAGTGCTCATCTTTAAATTTGCAGGCCATCTACGCCGACATTTCCGCAAAGTCGAGCTAAACGTAGATACACCAGCGCAAGGCATCCGGCTTCTACTCGCTCAAAGCCATGAGTTTAAGAAAGCATTCCTTAGCTCAAATATGAGATTAAGGATCGCCGGTGAAGATGTTGAAAGCTCATCAGCACAGTGGCACATGGACAGGCGTCTCAAAGATGGAAGTGAGGTTTTGTTCGTTCCTGTAGTTGAAGGCGCTGTTGTTGGGGCGATAATCATATCCGTGCTTTCTATTGCTTACTCACTCTACAGCTCACACAACCTAAGAACAAAGACCTCTGCAGAGGCGGCGCAGACTGACAGCATCACAAACAACTCATTTACTAGTGCAGAGAACCGAATAGGCCAGGGGCGGCCAGTTCCAATTCTCTTGGGCGAAATGGTGGTAGGAAGTAACGTGATATCCCTCGGGATAGACACGACAAACAATATGGACTGGCAAGAGTCGATTAGCTAACAGGCCACCTCATGGTGGCTTTTTTATTTCCGGAGATTGAGATGTCATCAGGCGGCGGCAAAGCTTCAACACAGTAAGCGTCAACTCAATGCCGTCTGGCAGAATCTGAAATTCCTGAGAGTATAGTGGACACTAAATATGGTGGACGCTATCCATGAAATCACTG
>NZ_FXAS01000068.1:0-8877 GCF_900177785.1 Cedecea sp. NFIX57
AAAGTTCTCTGAGCATGGCGGTCAGTCCGTTTTTTGCACTGACCTTATTAGATCAAAGTCCCGGCCTCACGGCCAGGACTTTGTCAGCAGTCTGAGCCCGGTTTAACCGGGCTTTGCTTCATGTGAGTAAATTAACGCACATCGCCGCAGGTGAGGCAGAAGGCGTAACGATTTTGCGGGTCGTTCATGGTGCCGAATTTGTCATTCTGGGCTTTGACCGCCAGCGCGGCATCGGCCAGTGGGGCTGGCAGGTAAGCCTGAATGGCCTGAGGCAGTGCGGCGCGTACCGAGCCGGTCATGGCGTTAAAGACCATGTCGGTGAAGGTCGCGTCATCCTGCCAGAACGCCAGGTGCCAGCTTTTCAGCTTCGCCAGCTCCGCGGCTTTGGCGACGGCGTCGTCGAAGTCGCCCAGGCTGTCAACCAGGCCGTTGGCTTTGGCATCTTCCCCGGTCCAGACGTGGCCCTGAGCAATCTGATCGATTTGCTCCGGCGTTTTCTTACGGGACGCCGCCACCAGGCCAATAAAGCGCTTGTAGCCGTTGTCGATGCTGAGCTGCATCATCTGCTGCACTTCAGGCGGCAGTTTCTTGGTCACGGCCACGTCGGCCAGCGGTGACGTTGATACGCCGTCGGTATGCACGCCAATCGCGTCGAGGGTGTTTTCTACGGTATTGATGACGCCGAAAATACCAATCGAGCCGGTCAGCGTACTTGGGTTGGCGATGATGTAGTTCGCCGGAGTAGAAATCCAGTAGCCGCCAGATGCCGCCATGCCGCCCATTGAAACCACAATTGGCTTCCCGGCTTCACGCGCAGCGACAAGCTCTTCACGAATGGTTTCGGACGCAGTGACGCTGCCGCCAGGGCTGTTTACGCGGAAGACGATAGCTTTCACCTTTGGATCCAGACGTGCTTCACGGATCTGCATCGCCGTGGTGTCGCCGCCGACCTGGCCTGGGGTTTCTTCCCCGTCCATGATCGCGCCGTTGGCGAAGATCACCGCAATGGCATCACCTTGCTCAGACGGTTTTTTCACGGTGTAGTCGTAAATACTGGTGTAGCTAAAGTCTTTGTTGGCTTTGCTCCAGCCGAACTGTTTCACCAGCGCTTTATCCACGACTGCACTGCTCGCCAGCTCATCCACCAACTTGTTGTCCAGGGCATATTTTGCGGTGTCGCCACCCAGTTTTTGCAGGTTATCCAGCAGCGCCTGAGCGCCAGGGAAAGCCTGCTGCGCGGTAATCTGGCGGTTTGCCGCGATGGTGTTCAGGTAGTTTTGCCACAGCTCGCCAATCCAGCGGCTGTCCGCGTCGCGTGCGGCAGGGGACATATCATCGCGGATATACGGCTCAACCGCTGACTTATAGGTCCCGACGCGGAAGACGTGGGTCGAGACTTTCAGCTTATCCAGTAGGGTTTTGTAATACAGCGCGTTGGTGGCGAACCCGTGCAGGTCAACCATGCCCTGCGGCGAGAGCCAGATTTTATTGGCAAAGCTTGCCAGGTAGTACTGACTCTGGTTGTAGCTGTCGCCCATCGCATAAACCGGCTTGCCGCCGTCGCGGAATTCGCGCAGCGCTTTGCCGATATACTGCATTGACGGCTGATCGGCCCCGGCGAAATCTTTCAGGTCCAGCACAATGCCGGTGATATTGCGGTCATCTTTTGCCTGACGAATGGCGTCGACGATGTCAAACAGGGAGTTCTCCTGCAGACGATCGGAACTGGCGCCCACCAGCTGGCGGCCAATCACGCCCAGCTTATTGCTGACCGACGGTTTGTCTACCACCACGCCGGTGATGTCCAGCAGCAACGCACCTCGTGCTGGCTCCGCTGGCGTGCTTTTTACCTGCATCCAGATGCCGACCCCAACCAGGATCAGCAGGATAAGGAACAAGTTGAGAATAAATTCCCGAATAAAATTAAGCAGACGCCAGGTCCACTTAAAAAAGCCGCTAATAAATCGCCCAATGGTGCGCATGTTTTCTCCATAACCTTCAACAGGGGTATTACCCGCACGCCGCAATGAAGCTGGCTAAAGCGGCGAAAGTAAAGGCTATCCTAAAGAGAGGGCGAGGAAATGTCAGCAGGAAATCGGGGCGGTGCTGTAACAAAAACTACGGCTGTGTTAATTTTGTGAATGAAAATCATTTAACGGACTGGGGCAACCTCCGCGCTTTACCAGTCATTTCATGTCAGTAAGGGGCTTTTAAATGGATGCACTTGAACTTTTGATTAACCGCCGTAGCGCGTCCCGTCTGGCCGAACCGGCTCCGGCAGGTGAAGTGCTGGAAAATATTCTGCGTGCCGGAATGCGCGCGCCGGACCACGGTACGCTCCAGCCGTGGCGCTTCATCGTTATTGAAGGGGAAGGGCGCGAGCGCTTTGCTCAGCTTTTAGAAAAAGCGGCCATTGCCGCTGGCATGGACGAAAAAAGCGTTGAAAAGGCGCGTACATCGCCGTTCCGTGCCCCGCAAATCATTGCTGTGGTCGCGCATTGTGAGGCTAATCATAAAGTGCCGGTGTGGGAGCAGGTGGTTTCCGCAGGTTGTGCGGTGATGGCGATGCAGATGGCGGCGGTGGCTCAGGGCTTTAACGGCATCTGGCGCAGCGGCGCGTGGACTGAAAATGACATGGTTCGCGAAGGACTGGGTGGCCGTGAGCAGGACAAAGTGGTGGGCTTCCTCTACCTCGGCACGCCGCAGTTGAAAGCGTCGACGACCATCAGCGCCCCGGACACCTCTGCATTCGTCTCTCACTTCTGATTGAGCGTTATCCTGCCGGGCATCTCCCCGGCAGGGACTTCACGTCTTATTTCTTCTGCTGTTTCGCAAACTCGTCTTTCGCTTTCTGCAGCTGTTGCTGGAAGGCTGCGTTGGTATGCAACGTGGCAACTACGGCAGACCCCACGACGCGAGCGGCATCAATATCGCTCTGCCAGTGGTAGCCGCAAATCACCCGGCTTTGGCCCAGCTCAAACCCGCGTTTCAGGATCTCGTTCTGGCGCTGCGGGTTGATTTCGGCCAGCACCAGCGCGGTGGCCCAGCCAATTGAGGTATGCCCGGACGGATAAGAACCATTTTTCGACAGCTTATCCTGCTCTTTGGTGTTACAGGTTGGTACGCCGTAGAAGGCAAACGGGCGGATGCGCATGTACTTTTCTTTTGCGCCGCGCGTGGCGAGGTCGCCTGCATCCTCAATCATATTGGTCAGGAGCTTGTGCAGTTCCGGCGCATCTTTCTCGGTTATCGGCGAGCCAAACGCACCGGAGAAAGCGTTAGCCACGCCGCCGCCGCTCAGGTTGGCATCTTCTTCTGCCAGTTTACCGCGTTCGGTGGTGCGCAGCAGGCGGCCTTTCTCATACATCGCCTGGTCATTCAGGAACGCAATGCTGCCGATTGCCGGCGGCGGTGGCAGCAGCGCCAGGCTATCAATGGCCTGAGCGTTGGTCAGGTAGTAAAGATCGGGTTTGGTGGTGACATCATTTCCCTGAGGTGCAAGGGCAAAGGCCGTAGAGGAGAACAGGCCGGCAATACAGAAGGCTAATACGCGTTTTTTCATTGTTATTCCTTACATGCGTTAGTTGTCCGGTGAGTTGCCAGATGGTTGTAACATTTCTGTCATATTCGAGTAAAAGAGCGAGTCGGCAAAATGCGGCCTGGCTTCACAAAACTTCCGGATTGCCTGCATAGTGAGCAACGACACGCGAATTAGGACTGCCAGACTTACCACCAGGGCGTTTGAGCGCTACCATATACTCGTCATACTTCAGGCCGCAGTGCGAAGTATTCAGAGTAAAAATGCCTAACGACAGGAGATGTCCATGAAGCAAACCGTTCGTTTGACCCAGTACAGCCACGGCGCAGGATGCGGCTGCAAAATTTCCCCGAAGGTGCTGGAAACCATCCTGCACAGTGAGCAGGCGAAGTTTGTCGATCCTAATCTGCTGGTGGGGAACGAAACCCGCGATGATGCGGCGGTTTACGACCTGGGCAATGGCACCGGTATCATCAGCACCACCGACTTCTTCATGCCGATCGTGGACGATCCCTTCGACTTTGGCCGCATAGCGGCGACCAACGCCATCAGCGATATCTACGCGATGGGCGGGAAACCGATCATGGCGATCGCTATTCTCGGCTGGCCGATTAATACGCTGGCGCCTGAAATAGCCCGTGAAGTGATCGAAGGCGGGCGTTTTGTCTGCCAGCAGGCGGGGATTTCGCTGGCCGGTGGCCACTCGATTGACGCCCCAGAACCGATTTTTGGCCTCGCGGTAACCGGCGTTGTGCCAACTGAGCGAGTGAAGAAAAACAGCTCTGCTGAAGCCGGCTGTAAGTTATACCTGACCAAACCTCTGGGCATTGGCGTGTTGACCACCGCCGAGAAAAAATCCCTGCTGCTGCCAGAGCACAAAGGCCTGGCGGCAGAAACCATGTGCCAGTTGAATAAAGTCGGTGCCGAATTTGCCGATATTCCTGGCGTGACCGCGATGACCGACGTCACCGGTTTTGGCCTGATGGGCCACCTGAGCGAAATGTGCGAGGGCGCGGGCGTTCAGGCGGAAGTGTGGTACGAGTGTGTGCCAAAACTGCCGGGCGTTGAAAGCTACATCGAGCAGGGCTGCGTGCCCGGTGGAACTTCCCGCAACTTTGCCAGCTACGGGCAACTGATTGGCGAGATGCCTGAAGCCTGGCGTAACCTGCTGTGCGACCCACAAACTTCCGGCGGCCTGCTGCTGGCCGTGCGTGCTGATGCCGAAGCCGAAGTCTTCGCGGCTGCCGAGCGGAACGGCATTAAGCTCAGCGCCATCGGTGAACTGAAAGAGGCCCGTGCTGGCCGCCCAATGATCGAGATCCGTTAATTCATGCGGCTGTTTATTGCGGAAAAACCAAGCCTTGCGCGAGCCATTGCCGACGTGCTGCCCAAGCCCCATCGTCGCGGCGATGGGTTTATTGAATGCGGCAACGGCCAGGTGGTGACCTGGTGTATTGGCCACTTGCTGGAGCAGGCGCAGCCGGACGCCTATGACGGGCGATATGCCCGCTGGAACCTCGCAGACTTGCCTATCGTGCCGGAAAAGTGGCAGCTCCAGCCTCGTCCTTCCGTGACTAAACAGCTCAACGCGATCAAAAAGCTGCTGACTCAGGCAACCGAAGTGGTTCACGCGGGTGACCCCGATCGCGAAGGGCAACTGCTGGTGGACGAAGTGCTGGACTACCTCCAACTGGCACCAGAAAAGCGCCAGCAGGTGCAGCGCTGCCTGATCAACGACCTTAACCCGCAGGCCGTGGAGCGGGCGATTTCCCGCCTGCGCGCCAACAGCGAGTTTATTCCGCTTTGCGTTTCAGCGCTGGCCCGCGCCCGTGCCGACTGGCTATACGGGATTAACATGACCCGGGCCTACACTATTCTCGGGCGTAATGCGGGCTACCAGGGTGTGCTGTCCGTGGGCCGCGTCCAGACGCCGGTGCTGGGCCTGGTCGTGCGCCGCGATGAAGAGATTGAAAACTTTGTCGCCAAAGATTATTTCGAAGTGAAAGCCCACATCGTGACGCCTGCGGACGAGCGCTTCGTAGCCGTATGGCAGCCGAGCGAATCCTGCGAACCCCATCAGGACGAAGAAGGCCGCCTGTTGAACCGCAAGCTGGCGGAGCATGTCGTGGCGCGTATCAACGGCCACCCGGCGCTGGTCACCGCCTATAACGATAAACGGGAATCGGAAATTGCACCGCTGCCGTTTTCGCTGTCGAGCCTGCAGATTGAAGCGGCGAAACGCTTTGGACTGAGTGCCCAGAACGTGCTGGATATCTGCCAGAAGCTGTACGAAACCCACAAGCTGATTACCTACCCACGTTCCGACTGTCGCTATCTGCCCGAAGAGCACTTTGCCGGGCGACATGCGGTGATGAACGCCATCAGCGTGCATCAGCCGGATTTGCTGCCGCAGCCTGCGGTGGATGCCGACCTGCGTAACCGCTGCTGGGATGATAAAAAAGTGGATGCCCACCACGCGATTATTCCGACCGCCCGCAGCGCTTCAATTTCATTAAGTGAAAATGAGGCTAAAGTTTATGGCCTGATCGCCCGTCAATACTTAATGCAGTTCTGTGCCGACGCCGTCTTCCGCAAATGCACCATCGATCTGGATATCGCCGGAGGAAAATTTATCGCCAAAGCGCGTTTCCTTGCCGAAGCGGGCTGGCGGGCGCTGCTGGGCAGTAAAGAGCGTGATGAAGAGAACGACGGCACGCCGCTGCCGGTGGTCGCTAAAGGCGATGAGCTGCTGTGCGAGCATGGCGAAGTGGTTGAACGGCAAACTCAGCCGCCACGCCACTTTACCGATGCCACATTATTGTCAGCGATGACCGGGATTGCGCGCTTTGTGCAGGATAAAGATCTGAAAAAGATCCTGCGCGCCACGGACGGATTAGGCACTGAGGCGACGCGAGCCGGGATCATCGAACTGTTATTCAAACGCGCTTTCCTGGTCAAGAAAGGGCGCTATATTCATTCTACGGAAGCCGGGCGGGCGCTGATCCACTCGCTGCCGGAGCTGGCCGCCAGGCCGGACATGACTGCGCACTGGGAATCAACGCTGACGCAAATCAGCGAAAAGCAGTGTCGCTATCAGGACTTTATGCAGCCGCTGGTGCAGACGCTTTATGATCTGATTCATCAGGCGCGAACCACGCCGGTGCGCCATGCATTTAAGGGCATCAAAGCCCAGGATGACGGAAAAAAAGCAAAACGTTGGGCCAAAAAAGAGGGAAGTGATGATGCCAGTAAAAAGCCTGCTCGCCGCCGTCGTGGGGCTAATGATGAGTCTGCCAGCGATGGCGGTGCAGCCCCGTCAGCCTGACGTGGACGTGGTGATCCCGCCGGAAGTGTTCACCAACAGCAATCAGCCGCAGACGCCGCCCTGCAACCAGTGCTGTATTTATGAAAACAAAAACTATTCCGAAGGGGCGGTGGTGAAAACGGAAGGCATTTTGCTGCAGTGCCAGCGCGATGACAAAGTCTTAGGGACTAATCCGCTGGTCTGGCGCCGCGTGAAGCCATAAACGCTTTCAGCAGCGGGATATCCGCCGGGGCGAGGGCATAATCAAGCGCCTCCGGCGGCTCACACCACACCAGTTCGCTGTGGCAATGCGCGGTGGGGTCGCCGCTAAAGGCTTCAACATGCCAGGCGTGCAGATGAATCATTCTCCCACTCACTTCGCGCTGATGACTGGCCACGTAACCGCTAATTTGCGCCGTAATCCCCAGTTCTTCTTGTAACTCCCTTGCAAGCGCTTCGGGCTGCGTTTCTCCGGTTTCTACTTTCCCGCCTGGAAATTCCCACAGTCCCGGCTGATCGCCATTTTCAGCGCGACGGGCGAGCAGGATTTTGCCTTCGCGCTCGATAATAGCCGCGACAACATCAAGGTTTTTTAGCATGGGTATACATTCTCATTGGGGCTGGCGTGGCATAATACTCGCCCTGACATGCCAGCAAAAGAGTAACTGAATGATGGAAACGAAAAGCGAGCCCTGGATTGCACCCCTTAAAACGCTGCCCAAAAGCCTGCGCCCGATTGTGGCGATGCAGGAGAAGCATTTTGGCGCGGTGTTAAACCCAACCCGCTGGTGGGGGCGTCTGCCGTATTTGTTCTGGCTGGTGGCGCTGTTTGTCGGTTTTCTGGAAAGACGCCGGGCAAAAATCGACCCTGTGACCCGTTCGCTGGTGATGACCCGGGTATCGCAGTTATGTAGCTGCGAATTTTGCATCGACGCCAATAGCCTGCGCCTTGCAGAGCGTAGCCAGTCGATGGATAAAGTGCTGGCGGTGGCCAACTGGCAAAATGAATCCCTGTTTAACGAGAAAGAACGGGTTGCATTGGCCTACGCTGAAGCAATGACCGCCACGCCGCCGCAGGTGACCAACGAGTTAAAAAACAGGCTTAAACAGCATTTTAACGACCAGGCGGGGACCGAGCTGACCGCGCTGATTGCCTTCCAGAACCTTTCGGCTCGCTTTAACGCCGCGCTGGATATCCCCTCCCAGGGATTATGCCCGACAAAGGGAAAAGCCTAGATGTTCGACAGCTATCTTCACCCGCGGATAAAACCCGCGCTTAATCGGCTGGCGGTCGTGCTCGACAAGCCCGCTATCACGCCGGACAGGCTGACGCTGGCAGGGTTCGTTATTGGCGCACTGGTTTTACCTTTTCTGGCGCTGCAATGGTATATCCCGGCGCTGGTCGCCATTGTCTTTAACCGGCTGCTTGACGGCCTGGACGGCGCGCTGGCGAGACGAAGAGGGCTAACCGATGCCGGTGGCTTCCTGGATATTACGCTGGATTTTCTTTTTTATGCCCTTGTGCCGTTTGGTTTTATTCTCGCGGACCCGGTGCAAAACGCCCTTGCCGGTGCGTGGCTGCTGTTTTCGTTTATCGGCACCGGCAGCAGCTTTCTGGCGTTTGCAGCTCTGGCACAGAGGCACGATATCGCGAATCCAGGCTACGCCCATAAGTCGTTTTATTATCTGGGCGGGCTGACGGAAGGCAGCGAAACTCTCCTGTTGTTTGTGCTTGGCTGCCTTTTTCCCGGCTGGTTTGCCTGGCTGGCGTGGGTCTTTGGCGGGTTGTGCTGGCTTACCACGCTCAACCGCGTCTGGGGCGGGTATAAGACGTTAAAACGGCACGCGAAATCCTCAGATTGAAACCCCTCACCCCGACCCTCTCCCCGGAGGGGAGAGGGAGAGAACAATTCCGCTTTGGGGGGAGAATACGCGTACTATTTATCCCCTTGTATGTTTAAAGTCACTTCAGTTACCCGCCGTCAGGCGGGTACACTGTCAAAGCGTTTGACCTGATGCCACAGCCCGTTTCCCC
>NZ_FXAS01000133.1:0-1159 GCF_900177785.1 Cedecea sp. NFIX57
CTAAATAGCTGCGCCTAATACCGCTACACTTTTGCCAGTCCATGTTTACCGCCGGGGAATGGGCTAGCGGTTTCCATAAAGTGCCTTACCTTTTGCAGTAGTTGCCACATTGAACGGCATTGATGGTTCCGGGTTATCGTGTCATGCAGTGCCTGCCATAACCGCTCAACGTGATTTATCCATGGCGAGTAAACCGGCTGGTAAATAACACTGAACTTTGGGTTTGCTTTCAACCAACGCTGTGTTTCATGGCTTTTGTGGATAATGTAATTATCCACGATAAGTGTGATAGTTTTTGCCCGCCGGTAAGTCGCCTTCAGATGCATTAACAGGCTGATAAATAAGGCTGAACTTTTGCTGCTGCCACCCACATAGCTGACTTTACCTGTACCGCTGTGCAGCGCTCCTGCCAGATAGTATTTTTCATTCTGCCCCGGTGTGACAACGCGCTTTTGCTGCCCGCGCAGCTGCCAGTCCGCGCCGATTTTGGGATTGAGGTGAATATCCACCTCATCTTCATAAAAGACTGGATGCGCTGCACTGCATTTTTCCAGTGCACCCTGTATTGCGGCCATTTTTTCTTCTTTATGCGGGTCACGGATACGTAATGTAGGTGCAGCCCTGCGCCATACCAGACCTGCTGCGGGTAACCAGCGACGAAGAGTTCCGGCATGTAACTGGCATCCGGTTATCTCATTGATTTTTATTGCCAGTAACTCCGTGCTCCAGCGTGAGCGTTGATAGCCAAAATCGCCGGGAGAGTGTTTTACCAGCTCACGTAATAACGTGCAGATATGCTCAAAGGGCCAACGTCGAGAGCGTCCTGCGGGTAGGGATGTCAGACCTTCAACACCTGACAGCGTAAACCAGTTAATCCAGCGGCCCACAGAGGAACGGGCGCAGCAGAGCGTTCGGGCAACATCGCTGACACGTTCGCCTCGGTGCAACATCAGCATGGCAGTGAGTCTGCGGGCATGATTTTTATCACGCGTTTTATGAATCGTTTTCTGCATCAAGCGTCGTTCGGTTCGGGGAATGGGTGCTATGATCGGCATCGCTCAGTCCGGTTGGTGGTTTGTTTCTTTTTGGCGATTGATCAGATCGCACAATCCGGGCTGAGTTCCCTTAAAGTGATCTACTATTCCGCGCAGCTATTTAG
>NZ_FXAS01000103.1:0-2163 GCF_900177785.1 Cedecea sp. NFIX57
TGACAGAAATCATACGGCGAACGGGGAAATATCTCCGGTACGCTATGAACAGATGTCTGATAAAAAAGTGTCCTGATTAACTTGACCAGAACAATTTTTCTGTTCCAGGCAACGGAACCATCAATCATCCAGACGCAGACCTGAAAAACAGATTTGGCAATATCGATACCAACAACTCTGATCGTGTTCATGCGATGTAACTCCCGGAATAATGCAGTCAGTAAAAGTATGGCACTAACACCTTAGGGAGGGGCGTCCATCACATCACTACAACCGCCTGGATGGTCACTTCTGAGAAAAGGCATTTACACAGAATCGTGTACAGGGTCTCCGGTGCTGTTGCTGGTGCAGGGTTGGTTTCCCTCACACTCCACGCTCAGTAATGCTGTGTGGGTGAGTTGACCCGCCGGTTATCCAAACGGACCCTTCCTCAGAACCGGACCTGCGGAAATACAGCATCCGTTTTCCAACAGATCAGTGTCCCCACACCTATTCAGCGAGCATCGGACATTGACTGAGTTCTCCATGATGACGGATATCCCAGTATTTTCATGATCAGGTCTCACTTTTCTCATATTATTAAGTGCTGCCACCTCTGCGGTTGGACCACCTGCAGTGATATTTTCAGCGACTACTGGCACTCCCATACCTCAAAGCGGCATCTGTCACCTTATGGGAACTGTGAATAATTTTCACTCCTTTCAGGTCACCCACTGTGTGAGTTTTATCTGCTATAGGACAACAAGGGTGACAAGCATGGCATACCGCCTCGCAGGTTTTAACGGACAGCGTCCTGCCCCGATCAACGGGTATTATCATTTGGATAACGGCTACCGGAGCTACAGCCTGCTCTTGGGTGCTTTATGGATCAGGATGGATTAATCCTTATCTCTACTGTGCCGAAGAGCCGTTCGGGCATTTCGGCCCGGGCAGGATACTAACATGGCTCTGGGCTTTGTTTTGTGGTGGGGATGGAGGGGACGACCGTACCGCTGGCGTTGATGCTGATAGCCGCAGTGGCTGGCGATGCCGCTGTCCGGGTGGGCGCAGAGCTTCCAGCAGAGGCCAATGGCGGGCCGCGGGTTAACCGGAAGCTGGTGGGCATGGTGGCCGGCTTGGGGGCTGTGGCCTCTCTTAACGGTTCCGGGACTCGTCGCTCAGCTCCCTGAGTTCATGCCGGAATTTCAACATCCACGTCAGCTGGGGGTCACCCCAAATGGATTTCTTCTCACACTACCTGCTTGAGGAAGCATTATTTTAGGGAGGAATGCACGTCGGAGCCAGGTCAATGCGCTTTATCCTGGAAATGATTTTAAAATGTTCCACCTGCTTATTGATGGAGCAGGTAACCGCTGACGTGAGTTTGCGCACGACTGAACATCAAACTTCCTGTGTGAGGAGAGAAAACTCCTGGTTTTTATTGGAAGCTCTCATAGAAACCAGTCACATCAGTTACACTCAGTTCCCGTAAACAATCCTGTCCGTCTGTAGCGTTTGTATTTTGTAATTGTGTTGCAGTTATTCAGCCCTGCTCTGGCAGGGCTTTTTTATTTTTTATACACCCACGCCACCAGCAGTGGGTCCCGTTATCAGCAACCACTGGAGTATCGGGGTAACACCGATCCAGAAGGCATATTGTCTTTAATTTCATCGTACAACACGCTCTGAAAAACGCTTTGTCTTAGCGCAACTTTGTTAAAGAGAAATGCGGTTAAAGCTAATGTACATGCCTGTAAGGGCTTCTGACGCCCGCATAACGCAGCGACACCCCGACTGCAGCAAACCCTTGCCAGGCTCACCGCGATAGCATAGACAACTTTCTGTTTTGCTTTCAGTTGTTTTGATTCTTCCGGATTAAGGGTTAGTGGAATCTCTCAAACCAGTAGCCGGCTTCGCCGGGTCTCAGAGCCATACACCTGCATTAACACCCAGTATAATTACTGTTGGCCAATCATTAATTATTTCGTTAAGCCACTTGATAACCGCCCTGCTGATATTCAGTATCACGATTTCTTCCGGAAAATAAGGCAGTGAATCTTCTGATAACAAGACACAACAGGCCAGAGTCTGAATCGCCACGGATAATCTAGACACTTCTGAGCCGTTGATAATATAGGTTTTCATATTCAGCCGGTGGCATCTGCTCGCTCGAACCATGCCGAC
>NZ_FXAS01000046.1:0-24965 GCF_900177785.1 Cedecea sp. NFIX57
AATATTAATCCTGCTGCCGTAAATATTATGGTCATGATCCATAGCGGAACTCTAAACAGTATGTTGTTGTCGAGTGACTTAAAAAAGTAGCTCAACCCCTGAATAGTTAGCGGTGATATGGTGCCGAATATAAAAAAGAAAATGGACACACACGCCACCGACTTTAACCAGAACGGGGCGTTCTTTCTTTCCTCGCGGGGAAGGTGGAATATAAAAGGTAATGTAAGACCTGCGAGCAGGGATAATATGACAGGGCTGTTTTGCAGCCATAACAGAAAAAAGGAAAATGCATCGGCAAAGGCATTCAGCCTTTGCATCAGGTGGGAACCCATATCTATTTTCTCCATACGAAAACTGACGTATTGGGCGCAAAAGATGGGAGCAGCTTATAGGAGCGTAACCACGCTCCCATGCGATGCTCCCATAATATGCTCCGATGAATATGCAAAAGGCGCTGATCGCCAGTGGCGATCAAGCCCGTTATCCGTGCTTTCAGAATACAGCCGACCAGTGGTCGTCTGTCCTCTGAAACGCCCGAATGACGGGCAACGGCGTGTGCCATTACGTTCGGGCTGGACGCCCTCACTGCATGACACATGGGGGTAATGTCCCGGCTGGACGCCGAGCCAAAACCCCCAAGGTCAAAGGCGGCACACCGTCTTGCGCTACGCGCGACCAACCCCTTTAAGACGCTGCGTTTAGCCTATTTTTCCTCGCAAGCTCGAAAAAATCGGAACGCTGCTTTAAAGGGGTTGGTCGCGCCTAATCGGTAATATCCCCCGCTGGGGCGGGTTATATTACCTGGCTGCGACGGTGTGCGGGGCAAGCCCCCCACAAAAACCGGCACGTGGGCGTGCCTTTTTGCTCGCTGGGGCGGCAAAATTTTTGCGGCTCCCCCCGGCCTGCTCAATTCGCTGTGGGCGAATGTTCGCAGGTGGGCGCGGTTCCTGAAAATTAGCAATTTCTTCGAAATTGAATTTTCTTTCCGCGTACCACTTCATTATTTTTCGTCTTAACAATTTCTTCGAAATTGAAGCCAAAAATAATGAAGCCTTAAAATCCCGTCGCCTGTTAGTTTGTGTATTGTACAATACACTTTTGTTTTGTGTGATTACATTTGCTCGCGGTATATTTCAGCCCTGCACTCCCTTTCAGCTTCCAGTGCTTCACTGTAGGACGCATCATCAATTTTCGTACCTTTACTCTCGGCATAGCGTCTTAATTTATTTGCGTCAGCTTCATTAAGTTCTGAAAGATGATCGCGTAAAAGACCGATAAAACAGCTTTCGTATATTTCGTAATACAGCCCACAACCTCTGTGGGCTTCTTTTGATAACGTGTCATATACTAGGGCTACAGATATTCTGTCCTGATTTTTTGAGTGTATATTCTTAATGAATAAATCTTCGTTTATCATTTCGAACCTCTCATATCAAAATGGATATGTCAGTTATCCTTTCACTCTGCCAAATTTTGAAAGGATTTTGCTTATTGATTCAGGGTCTGCGGCTTTGCACTCCCCTAAAAATTCTTTTCGCATATCGAATGTTTTACCCGGATTAAAGCGATGGTGTTTTTTAAATGCGTTGATTTTAAAAAATGCGCGTTCTGCTGAACTGCATTCACTCCCACCACTATTACCCGTAGCTTTTCCGTACATGCAAAGAACAACTTCGCACGGGTCAGCAGCAAAGGAATAAATCGGCATTCCTGCGGTCAGGCATAATACAGTCGCCGCGATAACGGTTTTTTTCATGGTAAATCCTTATTAGATTGTGTTGCTTAAATGGATTAGCGAGAGAAATAAATAGTGGTTTCTCTGCATGTCAGACAATTAAAGACAGGCTGGTATTCAATAACACCTTTTGCGCCATTCTGGCGAAGCCAGTTTTTGGCATTAAAGAAATCAGTACCGGATTGTGCAGTGACGACAATTCGTGTTGAATGAGCGACTGCGTAAAATACTGCTGGAGTCCATATTGTATCGTAGAAACTTTGTGCGCTGATTGATGATGTCCATTTACCGTTAACTGTCGGGGAAGGAACTATAACGTTATTGTCACTCCATTGCGGTAAACTGGTGTTTAATGGGTCGGCGGCTTTATCCCACTCTACAGGAACGGGAGGTGGCGGCGATGAACATCCGGTAACTATTGCCGCCAACATGATTACTTTAAGTTTCTTTATCATGCTTTCATTTCCTCAAAATACTGGTTTCGATGAATTGGACGGAAATAAATGTCATTCATACGGCGGACATTTCCGTCTAAATCAATGCTCACAATCACGTCCAGGCTATCCAGAACCTTACGTAACATAAATGTATAGGGGAGCTGGGCGCACTGTGGATTTTCATAGCAACGGGTAATAAACCCATCTATAGCTTCTTTCGCTGATCCTGCATGAATGGAGGTCATACTCCCTTCATGGCCGGAACCTGTTATTTTAAGGAAGTCCCAGGCTTCCGCACCGCGAACCTCTGTTAATAAAATGCGGTCAGGGTTCATACGGTAATTCCAGCGTAAAAGGCTCGCTGGGGTAACGATAGAACCTTTTTCATCTGATGATTCTGACGGATAAAAAAGATGGACGTAGTTTTTATGGATAAAGAACGTGATTTCCGGGTTGTCCTCAATGGTTGATATCCGAAGATGTACAGGAATATACCCTATCAACATTTTCATATAGGTGGTTTTCCCGGTACTTGTTTCCCCGGCGACCGCGAGAGTTTTACCGTACTCGACGCATTTCTCCATAAACAGAGGAATATTTTTTGTATTGTACAATGCAATTAATTCCTCGTCGTGCGTCTCCGTTTTTTCCTCGCCTGTTACCCGGTTATAAAATCCCGCATCGATATACGACTGATGCGGGATTTGTACCTTTGATGGTTTACGGATGGTGATTGACACCGTATCGCGCTCACAGGCCGGGGGAACAATCACCTGGCACCGTTCGCCAGATTCCAGCGTGGCTGACAGCCCCGGCTTAATATCTTCGATATTGTCGCCGTGGTGCTTTGCCAGGCACCGGGCAAAGTTGTAGCAATCCTCATAGGACAAAGGAACGGCGTGCTGCTCCCATACGCCGTTGATTTTGGTATACAGCTCACCTGGACGGTTGACGGCGATCTCCGTCAGGCCGGGAAGCTCCAGAAAGTCGCCAAAGAAACGCTGTTTATAGCGGTCGAGGGAAATATTCTTAGCGGTCATTTTTCAACCTCAGTGTATAGATGTTGGAAAAATCAATATCCTCGCCTGTGATCAGGTTGATGATCTCGCCCTGATTCTTATAGAGCGTTGGGGGAATATTGATGCTGTTCTCCAGCGTAGTACGCGCCATATCTGCCATAGCCTGGCGGCTGTTTTCCGTATAGTCCGTATTGCGGTCTTTTTTACCTGCACTGTTGGATGCCCATGCGCCAATATCGGGGATCATGCCGACCATTAACGCGCCGCCGAACCGTTCCCAGAAGTGCGAATCTATCCAGCCATCAACGCCAGCCTCGCCCAGCTCGCCAGCCGCGCTGGTATCAACCAACGGGATATCGAGATAAGGCGGCTGGCGGGTGCGTAGCTTCGTCGCAATGATGAATGCCCGCCCTTGCCCGTGCTTCATACCTTCTTCCGCTATGGCGCGGTAAAGTAATGATGCCGTGGTGCCTTTCTCTATCAGCTTCGTGTTGCCACTGGCGCTCCAGATGTCAGTAGTGACCGTGCAGCGAAGTTTCCCCGCCCGGTCAGATACAAAACGGCGATCCAGTGAGCAGGGGATCGAGGTATTTTCCGGGATGTACAGGTCAGGGTTATAGGGTATGCGGCGCACTGGTGCGGGGCTTTGTCCCGGCGACGGTGCGGCGGTATTTGTGGCCGCGCTGCTGTCCTGTTGTCCGGTGGTCGTTGCCGATGTCAGCGTCATTTCCTGCTGCCGGGTTTTTACCTGGTTCTGTGTGGTGGCTGAACCATCACGGCGAATAAGGAAGCTGGCTTTGTTGAGTTCTGGCGGGGCGGCCGGAACCGCCTGCCCTGTTCCCCCCGTGCTGCTCTGGCCGTTATCCTGCTGCTCTGGCTCTTCTTCGGCTGTATCGGTGGACATACCGAGATCGTTACGCTGCCGGTAATCGGTTTTGTTCGTCTGCGGGGCTGTGTCCTGTTTCTTTTCTTCCGTGGGCTGCCACAGGATATTGCGATAAACCCAGTTACCGCCCCATGCCAGGAAGATAAGCGCGACCGCGACAATGGCAAGAAAGGCGGTTGCTTTGCCCCGTTTGCGCTTTTTCAGCTTGTTAACGGCGGGTTGTACCGGGTCTTTCTCTTCGTCGTCCTGCGCGTTGAGAAGCTCAGCCTCCCTTTTAGCGCGGGCATCCCGCTCAAGCGTGGCAATATCATCCTCAGCGTGTGCCGGGGATGCCTGCGCTTCATCCGGCACAGGCACTTTGTTTTCGTCGTTCATATGCACGATTCCTTTTATAAAAATATAAAACTATTTTTATAGGTTAATTGGATTCCGGTTTTTCCACTCTTTCCACCTGCCGGGATACGGTGGAACCATCGGCGGCGTGTACCTTGCCAAATCCGCTATTTTCCAGACCCACAACGGCATTACCGGAACGCAGTACCAGGCGTGGCGTCACCTCCTGGATAACCAGTACGGTGAAGTCGCCTTTCTTCTGGATACTGCTGTTAACCACATGCTCTTTGCCGTTCAGCTCTTTGGTTACGGAAGGAATGGACTTAGACGGGGAGAAGCCCACGAACGTAAAGCGGCCATCGTCGTAAGCAAAATCGGGAACAATGTTGAAACTGCCTTTGCCCGGATATTTGGTGTAACTCCAGTTGCGTGGCGTCTGCGCCGAGTTCAGCGCTTTCTGGACGCTGGCCTGTTGCTGCTTCTGCTCCCACTCGCGCTGTCTGGCCGTCGCCTCCCTGCTCGCTTTGTCCCGTTCTTCGCCCGGATAGCGATAGCTCACCTGGAAAGCGGGCTGCTGCGCCGATTTATCATCGATGACGTTCAGCTCGACGTTGTACAGGCGCTTACTGGTGACAACCAGCATATTGGTATGCCAGTCCCGGCTGTTCGGGGGGATCACGACCTGCGTTGTGTTGCCATCTTCTCCGGGCGCTCCCTGCGTGAGCGCAACCGGGCGAACGTTGACCCGGTTTGCATCCGGCGTGGCTTCCCATGCCTCATCAAAGCCGGGTTTGGCGCTTATGACCGCCTCATCGTTATCAAAGACCAGCGTTGTCATAAAGCCGGGTTTGGTGTTAACGACGGTGACGTTCTGCGGGTTATAGATAACCTGCTGCACGCGGGAGTCATAGCGGCTTGCCTGCGGTATGGCCGCACCCCATGCCGCGCTACACATCATCAATGCCAGTGCGGTAAACGTTAACTTTTTCATCATTCACCTCCCCGGATTTCGCGGTCGGTCTGCCAACTGGTGACGGTAAAGCCGAAGTAGTTGATCTCGCGTTCCGCATCGCTCATTTCCTTGTCAGGGTCAGAATGGAACGTGAACCGGGCATCCCAATACTCGTTGCGGGTGCTGTTATCAGCCAGACGGCGGATAATCTTCTTGTAGCGGATGGTGGCGACCCTATCAGGGGCTGTCGCATCGGTGATCTGGTTCGACAGGATCTCCACTTTCACGGTGTGCGCCCCGTTCTTATAAACCTTGTCCGGGGCATTTTTCCCGGCGTAAAGCGCCAGATAGTCATCGTTTACCTGGGGGGAGTTGTAGACCTGCACTGTCTCGTAATCGTCCTGCAGAGAGGGATAGACATACCGCTCACGCACTTTGACGTAGTTTGCGGCCATCGCCTTTTGATAGGCTTCTGTTGCGGTCAGGCTGGTTTTCGATGTCCGGGTAACGTGTTCCACCCGTCCTGTGTGGTTATCCACGGTATACAGCTCAACGTCCGTCTGTTTCAGCGGCAACATCACGACCACGGCGACGAGCGCCAGTACCGCAATCAGCAGACCCACGCCGCCAACAACAAAACCGGCTTTCGTGGCGCGTTTATCCCGCTCAATCATTTGCTGCTCAAAGGTACGGGATTCAGCAATTAATTTCTGTTCACTCATGACTGTTTAACTCCGCCATAATTTGAGGGGTGTTTACGGGTTCTCCCTTACCGCTAAAGGCAGAGGGAGGCGTGTTCTGGGCACAGCCAGAAAGCGCGCACAGCAAAGCCAGCGCAATCAAGCGTTTCATCAAAGATTTCCTCAACTGAATTGGAAATATGAAAATATAATTATATTTTCATATGTTGATATTTCGGGGGGATGGACTGGATATGTCAGGCCTAGCTGTTGAACTTCTTAACCGCGGATTCTCTCGACTGTGCCAGCCTCCGCGCTTCGTTCCGGGCTATCATCTGCTCAATCGCGTATTTACGCGCTTTAGAAGCGTTATAGCCTAACTCACCTCCGGGCTTGCCGGGTTTACCTGCATTCGCATCCTTCCAGCCCTGAATGTTGTCTTGGGCGGAACGTTTGGTTTCTTTAGCTGCTCCCCCGGCCAGCTTCCCGGCACCAAAAGCAGCAGCACCGATACCTACAGCGGCCAGCCCCTGCATGGATACGGTAGCACTCGCTCCGGCCAGTGCTGCGGCCAGTTTTGCGGAGAGATAAACCAATATTGCCGCACAGATCCCCGCAAGACAGACTTGTGCTCCTAATTCAACAATTGTTGAACTGTCCGCGACCTTCGTTGCCTTAGTAAGGACTAGGTTTAAATAATTCACTACAATTCTTAAAGAAAGAGCTGAAAGCATAATGGTTAATATGGCTGCAAATATATTTTGTAGCCAGTTATTGAACATGGTGCGGAGAAAACCATACATAAGGCAAAAAATAAATATAGGTGCTGTAATACTCAGTAATAAGATCATGACTTCCGCTATCATGGAAACAAATGCGGTGATAATCATTAAGACGAATATCCCAAGCCAGACATAAAATTGAGCAGTCATTCCCTCATCTTTTATATAAGTGGAATCATCCATGTCGTGTAATGTTTTACCTAGCACCTTAGCCTTATTCCATAAGGTGTCTAATAGCTGCCATATATTATCACTGCCAGAAAAACCCTCCTTTATTCCGTTTATGGCATCAATAACGCCATCGAGGTAGCCACCTAAATTAGCCACAAAGGACAGGATGATCGCCATCCTCATGATGTCCCACATCGTGTCTTCCATCGGCGTGGAGAGCTTACCAGCCAGAGTCTGGTATCCACGCCACATGATGTAGATGGTAGCTGACGCTGCTGCCAGCCCCATCATCATAGAAGAGTACGACATCATTAATCCCTTTGTGGCGTCTGTTATTCCTCCTATCAGGTATTTCTCAACCCCAACAAAAAGACCGCCACTCATATATTACTCCTCTAAATTATTTAAGTCTGGAGTTGGTGCGTTTAGCTGCTTTATTTGATAGTGGGCTTCATTTGCATTCTTGCAGTTTTCAGAAGCATCACCACTCTTTTGGCACTTTTCATAAACGATTTTTAATTCATCAGGGTGATCCTTATACCATTTTGTTGTTTTAGCTTCCTCCTTACATCCAACAATAGAAAAACACAGGGTAAGCGTCGAAATTAAAATGATTTTCTTTGATAACATAAAAACCTCATAAATTATTAAGGTCAGCAGTTGGCGCGTTTAACTGCTGTTGGTTCCACTGTTTAACGCGCTCCGCCTCAAGCACTTTTTCGCGTTTATCTGCTGCTTTCACACTCATTTCCCATTGGGTAGTAAGCGTGTTCAGCATGACAGATTTTAGCTGAATACTGTTTGCAAGGTCTTGAGATTCTTTCGAATCTTTGGCTAATGCTACCCTGTTGGAGAGGCTGTTGATTTCCCCCAGGGTCTGGCTTACCTGGTTCTGGATCTCGTCAGTTTGTTCTAGCTGGATTGCTTTATTGATAACCTGCTGTTTGCACACGTTGGCATAACTCCCCGATTGTGCGGTGTTGCAGGTATCGAAAATTTTATACTTTTCGTACAGCGCATCGAACTGGCCGGAGGAGCCGCCGGAGAGAAGCAAATCATTCAGTGCCTGTCCGGGCTTGCGTAGCTTTTCGAGGTCGGCTTTCAGGCTCTTGGCCTGGTCAACAAAGCTGGCAATATCACGAACGCCTGTGGCCGTCGCCAGTTGGTCTTTGTATGCCTGTATCTGGCTCTGGTAATGCTTCGCTGTGTCCATCCAGCGCTGCGCCTCTTTCAGCCATTCAGCTTCACGCAACGGGTCAGCATCAACCAGTACGGGAATCCCTGCATGAGCCAGTGGGCTTGCAATGACGCAAGCCAGAATAAGGGTACGAAAGCGAGTTTTCATCGTATATCTCCTTTGGGTCAGAGTGCTTTAGCCAGGTAGGTATCGAGCCATTCATGAGGCTGCATTCCTTCCCGGTAAATCGATTCGAATATTTCGAGGTTGGGGGCATCGCCGCTCATGACTTTGGTGTATCTGCCGATACCCGACAGATCGAGCGTGACACGAGCGGCAAAACGTTTGGTATCGCCGCGCTTGAACTGATTTTTCACCACAACATACTGGCGGGCTTGCGGGTCAAGCCCTTTCACCACGTCGAACACTTCCGGCTCAAACTTCATACCGTCAACATAGTGTGCGCGGTCGGCGTTGGGGTTCGCCGCCAGAATCTGTGTCCCGCACTGCTCAATTACTGCCGGGGCGATATCATCTTTGATGATCTCTGCCGGGGATTGAGTACCGACGACCAGCATCCCATTCAGCTTACGGATGGTTTTCAGCTTGTTATAAGCAAAGTCCTTAAACACCGGGTCGCGTAACCACTTCCAGAACTCATCCATGAAAATGACCAGACGTCTCCCGTCAAGCAAGCTGGTAATGCGGTACAGCAGATAAAACGAGATCGGCGCACATACGCTTGCATCGTCCAGGAACTCCGTTCCATCGATGCCGAAGTTATCGCAGTTGCTGATATCGAACGTGTCAGATTCGTTATCAAACACCCAGCCGAACTCACCGCCCTGCGCCCACTGTGACAACCTGATATCCAGACCATTTTCCTGGGCTTCCTTTGTGGCCGGTTCCGGTAACTGTTCCCTGAGTCGGGTAATACCAAAACGACGATACTCTGGCTCATCGCTCATGACGGCATTAACCGCGTCGTTCAGACGGCGTTCATCGCGGGGAGTGATGGTTGCGCCGTTACGGGTGCAAAGGATTTTCATCAGTTGCTTGATGAAATTGATATTACGTTTGGTTGCAGGCAGTGAGAACGGGTTCCACCCCGTAGGCTCGCCACTGATAACCCGATAGTAACGGCCGCCCAGCGCCCGGATGTTTATCTCCGCGCCCCGGTCTTTATCGAGGTAAACGGTTGTCAGCCGTTTGGTTTTTGCATCCGGGGAGAAGCTATCCTCGCGCCCGTATTTCTGCTGCATGATCTCAAAGAACGTCATCAACATGGTTTTACCAGAACCGTTCGTACCGAGGATGCAGGTACTGGCCGGGTTCTTCTCGTTGAATTCGTCCTTATCTGCCAGTGTGTTATGCAGGTTGATATAGTAGCCATCGCCTGACGGGGTGCGCATCAAAGCCATTGCATACCCCCAGGGGGCTTTATCGCGTTTTCCTGGATAGAAATTATGGAGTGCGGCCAGCTCCACAAAATTCTGACTACTCAGCTCCCCTTTACGTGGCCGCAGGTTATAGTTGCCTGGCAGTTGCGCCATATACGCCGCTGAAAGCGATATTTCTGCCGGAACAGGCGTTATCCCGATGTTGTTCAGCGCGTTACTGATTTCGTTCGTATCAGCAACCAGGCTTTCCAGAGACGGGGAATACACCATGATGGAAAAATGGTGCTTTCCGTAAGCTATTTTCCCCGATGTCAGCAGGTCAAGCGCTACATCCAGATCCAGCCGTTGGGAAACAGCATCGTCGTCGGCACTCATCAAAAGGCGACGGGTACGCTTAATGGCCTTTTTCGCTTCCTCGCGTGACATGCAGGTGTAAGACTGCGTGATCACGTAATCGCAGGGGGCGTAAAGAAGGGAGTCCATCATCCCCGTGGCGGTTTCTTCGGAGAACTCCTTAATCTCCAGCCCCCGGAAATATTGCGTACCGTTGGCGTGGTTTATCTGCCCGGACTCCGCCGAAAAGAACAACGCCGCCGCGCCCATTACGTCATAGGCCGGGGTGCGGGTAACGCGAACTTTTCGCCACTGGTGCGTTAACAGGTATTCATAGAATGCCAGTTGTGACGAAAACACCATTTTCCCTTCGGTAAATGTACCGAGAGAACGTGCACCATAGCGCGCCAGCGCGGTATCGAGCGTGCTTTTGATTTCCAGCATTTCCAGCAATGCGCCGTCCAGCTCCTTAAGTTTCTGGCTGTCTTTCATCCGTTTGCGTTCCGCTTTTTCAAGGCTGACAAACGGGCGATAGCAGACCGTCAAAAACAGGCGGTTACGCCGGAATGAGCCAACAGAGGCGTAGTAAAGACGGCTAACTTCATCGGCATACGGGTTGCCGGAATCTTGATGAAGATTGTCGGTAAACGTATTGCGGTCGTTATGGATATAGAAAGTGACGGGCATACCTTCGAATGAGCGGATTAGCCCGTGTAACTGGTTCGTCCCGAACTGGAGTGTTTCGTCTGACTCACAGTCGAACGGCGTTCCCATCAACTCCCATGTGCAGTACAGATCGCTTTTAGGCGAGCGAACCACATGCTGATGAATATGCGAGGAGTACGGGATGTACTTCTTGATGGTGGCACACTGATTTAGTTTCATGGCGTCGAGAAACTCCTTGATATCAACATCATCATGCTCAACGGGCATAAATGTTGTTGCGCCAAATAAACGGTTTGCTACCGGCTTTCCCTTCGCTCTCAGCCATACGGCAATCAGATTGAACCGCATCGGTTCATTTCTGGTAAGGGACTTCATCACCAGAAATTGCACAGGAAGTAAGAACAGGAGAGCGACGGAAGTCCAGATAGCAACGATGATGGTTACACCCGTGACAGCCAGCAGGGGCACCATTGGCACCCCCCACAGCGCCGCCGGGCGTTTCATTGCCTTGAGCAGCTTTGCCATATGTTCAGCCTCTTAGCTCATCAGCAGAGCGCCGATTTCACTGCCTCCGCCAATTAAAATGCCGCCAATGATGATGTAGCCGCACTGCGACAGGCTCTCGCCTTTCCACAGGGTCTTATAGCCAATCCAGATCACGGCCACGGTGATCGTGATAGCCGCCAGACCATGCAGCCCGCTGGATACCTTCTCCATGATGGTATTTGCCCGGCTAAAACCATCAGCGAACGCCGGACTGGCAGCAAAAACGCTCATGGCCGGAGCCAGAACATAAGCAGATGCACGGCTGATTAATTCCTTTACCTTACTGAAAAGTTTCATTTTTCTTCCTCTTTCGTTGTTACATCGCGATTTCCGCGCACAACCTGCGCGGGGTAATAGACTGTGGCCGCCTTTTTCTGGCGGAGTTGAGCCGGAACGCCGCGAACGATCGCCCCCGGCCACACCACGCGCGGGCGCGTCGGCGCATCCACTGGCGTAGCTTTCAGGGTGGCCGCTGGGGTTGCGATATCATCGCGGGTGCCGGGAACGGCATAGCGGGTATCCGCCGGGGAGTAGCCAATCCGCTGTACATAGCTCGTCTTTGAAAAAGCGGGTTCCTGCTGTTGTCCGGTACTGAAATTGCCGGAGTAGTAGCAGCTCAACGCCCTTTTCAGGGTGCCGCCCCGCTGGTAGCAGTCGGTGATGATTTTTTCGTAGACGGAAAGATTGATGCAGGGATTGAAAAGGTCAGTAGCGGTGACGCCGTAACGCTTAAAATTAGTACTGGTTATCTGCATCAGACCAACAGAGTAGCGGCGACCTTTCGCCTCAATCTGATTGGTGATGCTGACTGCATCCTCCATACTTTTTGGCATGTGAGTAATAAAGCCTTTATCGCCGGGTTTTCGTTCGGGCTTAGGCACGATCTCAGCGATGGCATAGGGGTTGTAACCGGACTCTACCCTTGCCACATCGAGGGATGTAGAAGGGTGAACGGTGGCGGCACACTGCATAGCCACCGCCAGAAAAGCAGTGGTGGAAAGCATGGCAACCTCAGAACAGAAAAATGATGATCAGCCAGATGATAAACAGAACGAACAACCAGCCTGCGAACGCAAGCCAGGCATTGGTATTGTCTCGATTCATTGTGCTGTCTCCCTGTTTTAACTCACAGGAGCAGCCTGCGGCGCTGCATCATCTTTAGGTTCGAGGAGTACCAGCTTGCCGGAAACGGAAATACCGGGCGTGATCATGATGTTCAGCCCCGGCTTGCCACTGTGTGCGAAGGCCGCACCGACTTTCGTCCAGTACGTATTTTTTTCGCCGTTCTCGCCGGGCTGGGTTTCCTGCGTGACGTACACGTTATAGGTGGGTTTTCTCATTGCATTACTCCTTCTGTTTCTCTGCGAGTAGCTGCCGGAGCAGCTCAGTACGGGCTTGCTCACCAAATTCATCCATCAAGAACTGGAGAAAGGTGCTTGGCCGGATATTAGATTCAGACAGGTAGCTGATTTCACGGGCTTGCTTTGCTAACTCCTGATAGCGCTTTTGCCCGATGTAAATAACAGCCGTGCTTGATTTGCCTGGTACGCTTTTCGGCATGAGGTAAAAACTCCTATGAAAAAAGCACCGCAGCTTATGAAGCCTGCGGTGCAAGGGAGGTCAGGTTGTGGTTAGTGGTATTGGTTCTGGAGTAGTTTTGAAAAGGCTACCTTGCGTTGGAGCGGAGACCTTATCAGAGAGAGTTCTTGAATTTTTGCCAGCAAATCCGGGGCGATATTTCGGCACTCGATAGCATCTTCATCAGGATTGAGCGCCATCAGACGGGCGCATTCAATCGCTGTTATCACTGATTTTGGGACGGTGCAGGGTGTTGAACCGAAGCTGACAAAACCATGCGCGCCCGGAATTGATGTGATAGTCGATGTATGCGTTATGTTGACGTCAAAGCAGAGGAAAAGATAATTAGGAAACAACACCTTCTCTTCCTGACGTACCGCCCGGCAATCCTTACGTGGCGTTACTTTGATATAGCGGGGGCAAAACACCTCGACATCCAGTCCCTCGACTCTTCGGGTGATGCGTTCAACATCCTGATTGTTGCAGTATAAAACGTACCATTCATACATAAGATCCTCCCTAATGGGCACAAGCCCCCATTTTCCGCCGTCCTAAGTTGGCGGAACTTAGAGCGCGTACTCATAGCTTAACTGTATAAATTTACAACTGGTATTTTATACAGTCATTTGGGGGTGTCAACATCAAGAACTGCTAATGATAATAACATCGAATGATTCAAAATCAACCTTTGATAGTGATTCATTATGTTGACGGTGAGGTTTTTAACACCTTGTAAGATGGGATCCCCAAAGGGGGGTTGCATATATGGTGCCTAAGAGACTGAAAGAAGCCAGGATGGAGGCAGGATTATCGCAGGCAAAATTATCCCAGCTTCTCAGCGTGGAAGAAGGGGTTAATACACGCTCTAGGTTTTCGAGCTACGAGGTAGGGAGAACGGAACCGCCGTTTAGTCTGGTTAAAAAAATTGCGGAATTACTCGACTATCCAGCGAATTATTTTTACACCGAGGATGATGATTTTGCTAAAGCTGTCTTGCAATTTCACCGAGAGCGCACCGATCCAGAGTCAAATCCGCATTACAATTCGGTAGTAATAGAAGCAAGAAAATTATCATCAAAGCTCGATAAGGTGAGAAAAACCGTAGCCCAGTTGAACGAATACCTGAAAGAGTGAGCTATAGCTAGATTACTGGTGGGACGCTGCCGCGCTTCGCTTGTCCAACCCCTGATTTCTACACAAAAAATTTGCGTAAAAATCAGGGGTTACGTGTTTTTAATGGCAGGATGATGTGAGCTAATGGAGATCTATATTAACAGTCTCAATGTTTTGTAATTCAAACAAGTTAATGAATTCTATACAAAAAACTAGATGGTGTTTTTGCAGATCTTTGATGTGATAATTGATCCTAATGTAACATCGTGGTAATTTACCGACGTTTACAGTATTCATGCGGGTGGGACGTTCCCGGTAATAGCGTCCAGGGAAGGGGGAAAGCAGAAGCTCAACCCCTGAATGCAGAAACCCCCTGAAAATCCCTCTCGGACTTGGCGGAACGGAGGATAATCAGGGGGTCAAAAGCAGGCGCTGGCCTGTGAAGGATTATAGCAAATGCATAACCTAACACAACCCCCTTACACCGCCATAAGTGCGGGCGGGTGTGACTGATAAGAGTCTTTCTCTCAAATCACCTGCTTCACCTACGGGCGTCGCAAAGCAAAGCCCCTGTTATAACGTTGCCTCGCGCAAGCGTCGCCGGTTCCTCAATCGGTGGATTAAGTCGCTGGCGACCGAAGCCGGGCGTATCAAAATCAAAAATGAACTCCGGCGCCGTATCCGGCACAACAAGTATTGGGTCAACGAGGCCAATAAATACGGTATCGAAACACTCTGCGAGCTGATGCTGGCCATCTTTGACGATCTGGATTTAAGAGACTGGCAAACCCGGCATAACCTGGAGACGCTTTCTGATCGCGCAGGTTTGTCTACTCGCAGTGATGCCGGAAATAAATCTGTCTCCCGTGCGAGTAACGGATGCGATCGCCTGGTCTGGCTGGATGCGATTATCACAGAGAAAGCAGCCTTCAATCCTTATGACGCCCGTTGTGCCTGTAAGCACATTGAGGTAACAGAGGATTTCTTTGCCATTCTCGGCGTTCCGCTGAAACAGGTCTACCGGGAACGCGCCAGGCTACTTAAGGCCGACCCGAATGAAATCATATCATCCGGGGATGTGCGGTTAATCGCAATCAGGGTTGAAAACTGGACGCGCAAGGCCGCAGCCGGATTAGCCAGGATGAAAGCGAGGCGTGACGCAGCTCGCCAGCGCAAACAGGAATACTACTCACCAACCTTTGCCTGACCTCCACAAACTACCGCCTTAGCTGGCGGGGATTCTGCACGTCTGCAATTAACCTCAGTACAAAAAATAGCCTTAACGTACAATAATTTTCGAGATCCAACCCATTTCCCCTGTCGGAATGACGGATTTTTCGGCGGTTCCGGTGTAGACCTTCTAAAACTGCTGTATAGCTTGTGGGTAAGTGACAATAAAGTGCAAACGATATGCCGCAATTACTCTTTTGGTTTATCTTTTAATTACTTAGGTATTAAAAGATAAACCAAAAAAAAAGAAAAACATTACTGTTATCCCCTTTGAAAAGTGGATAACCGAACAACATCGGCGCAAGCGCCTCAAAAGTAGCTCCCCACGCTAAAGCGCGGGGCATTCAGATCGAAATCCCTCGAGGGCTAACAGCTTGCCTGTTAGCCCTCGAGGGATTGGACAAATCCGGCCACGCCGGATGCGTCAGCAAATATCGCTGAACGTTTTGCCTACACGCTCGTAAGCGGCTCTCACGACCCGCTAACGCGGAGATACGCCCCAACTGCGGCTTCGCCTTGTTGTGACCACTCCGACCGCGCACAGAAGCCTTTGAGCCGCTTTTAGTGGGTTATGGCTTTGCAGGGTAAGGGATGGATAGGCGATCCCTTTCGATCCCTCATTGGTATCGGCGGCTAACCCTCAGTGCTACCTGTTATTTCATCCTGCCGCCTTACATGCGCTGACGCGCATCAATCCCCGTTCCTCAATGGAACGAAAACTCACGCTAACAGGGTAGTGACCGGGTAGCCGCGATAACTGCCAACAATATTAGCTTACAGGTTAATTTTACCTTGCCTGAAATTAGCCTATAGGTTAATATTGATGGGAATGGGGGGTCATATGTTTAGCGTCGTTTATCACCCGGAAGCCAGGGAAGAAGCCACAGCATTACCCGTAAAAATCAGGGTGAAGTTTGACCGTCTCATCGGCAAACTGGAGTATGACGCCCGATTACTGCGGGAGCCGGACACGAAGCCCCTGGGCGACGGACTTTTTGAGATCCGCACGATGGGGACGGACATAGCCAGGGGAATATGGGTATACCACAAAGGCAATACCATCATCATGCTCCGGGTTTTCATCAAGAAGTCACAGAAAACGCCAGCGAAAGAAATCGATCTCGCCAAAAAGCGGTTAGCGGAGGTACTTAATGAAACTGGTAAGCCATAAAGAACTGCATAACGAGTGGATGCAGGACGATGAATATCGTGCTGCATGGCAGGAAGAAGAACGCAAGGAGAAGCTCAGAGAGCTACTTGCGGAATGGCGCAAGCATGACAACCTGACAAAAGCGCAGGTTGCTGAACGCATGGGGGTTACACCTCCGGTTATTTCCCGCCTGGAAAACAACATCACCAAAGCCAGCATCGATACACTGACCCGCTATGCTCACGCCTGCGGCATCAAAAAACCTGTCATTGCCCTGTACTGAACAACCAGCCCTCCGGGGCTGGCCTTTTTGTTTCGGTTCGGCTTCAGACCCTCTGAGAGGCAGACCAATCTGAGGTGAATAATGGTATTCTTTATATATAAATCTATTTTTTTGAATAAGTTACGGTATAGCTAGATGAAACAGAACTTACAAAGTGAATTAGAAAACCATATAAAATCAGATGGTTATGAGAAAAAAATAAATTATTTTAATGATTCATTCTCTGAGTCTTTAGCTATGTACGAGCAAACATCGGGATGTACTCCACTTTTGATGTGTGGTGATTCTCTTGAAGTTCTGGCACAGCTCCCTCCTGACTCTATCGATTTCATCATGACTTCCCCTCCGTACTGGGGGAAACGAGAATATGATAATGGAGGAATTGGATTAGAAATAGATCACATGGATTTTGTCAAAAATTTGGCGAAAATTTGCCTACAACTCAAGAGAGTTTTAAAGCCAACAGGTTCGTTTTGGTTAAATCTTGGGGATACATATAAAGATAAAAATTTATTGGGATTACCTTGGCGTGTGGCTTTTGAATTAACCGATAATCAAGGATGGATTCTTAGGAATAGTGTTATATGGAATAAGTTGAAAGGAGGCATGGATAACAGCGCTGATCGCCTCGGAAATGTTCATGAGAACATTTTTCACTTTGTTAAGAAAAATAAAGGTTATTACTATAATGCAGACGCAATTCGTACTAAATCTAGAGATGCAAAAGTAGTAAACGGTTCCGTAATTTCTGCTACTGGTGTTTCAGGTGTTAGATACAAAAGACAGATTGAGCTTTCTACTACTCTGACACCGCTTGAAAAAGTCAACGCTCTTTCAGCATTAAATGGCATGCTTAATGATATTTCAACCGGAAAATATTCTGATTTCAGAATGGTGATTCGTGGGCAGCAAAGAACCACACACTCAGAAAGTGAAAAAGTTTCTGGAAGAGCAAAAGAACTTAGAGATAAAGGTTATTATTTTCTGAGGTATCACCCTAAAGGTAGTAAACCCGCTGATGTTTGGGATATTTTGCCAGAGGATACACAAAAGAGAAAATCCCACTTTGCTGCTTACCCTTTAGACCTTTGTAGAATCCCAATTCTGGCAACTTGTCCCGAAGGTGGCATTGTATTGGACCCATTTTCTGGTACTGGTTCAACATTGATTGCTGCATATGAGTTAGGTCGTAAATCTGTTGGGATTGATATATCAGATAGCTATTTAAAGCTCACTATGGAAAGGTTTAATCTATTAAAATGAGCAAAATTATTGAAATTTTTGGATTGGATACTCACTCAACTCAAGATTGGGAACGCGTGATTCAAGAGCAACGTTGCCCTTTTAGGCAACGGACATGCTTCAAAACCCGGAAGTCAGAGTCGAGTGTCGCCATTGGTACATGTTCTGTGCTTTACGGAAGAGATCCCCGTCCAATAATGATCTGTCCAGCAAGGCTTCTCGAACGAGGGCAGATATTTGCAGATTGTCTGCACTTGCTTACTAATCATGAACCAGGTAATGAATTTCATGTTGTTCCAGAAGTTAAAATCCCAGGAGGTAATGTTGACTTCTTCTTAGCCTCCGTAAGAAACGGAAAGGTAAGAGATTTTGTGGGTATAGAACTGCAAACAATGGATACAACAGGTACTGTATGGCCAGAGAGACAACGTTTTCTTAGGGAGGTAAATATCATTCCCAGTGACGACGCAGAGCATTCAGTCAGACCATATGGTATTAACTGGAAGATGACTGCCAAAACTATTTTGGTTCAAATGCATCATAAAGTGAAAACATTTGAACATATAAATAAAAAACTTGTATTGGTGGTGCAGAACCATTTGTTGAACTATATGTCAAATGAATTTAATTTTTCACATTTGAATCAGCCAGCAAGGATTGGAGACTCATTACATTTTCATTCGTATAGCATGGAGCGAATAGGAGAAGAATACAGAATTGAGATGAATGCAAGACTTAGTACTGATGATGATGGTATTTCACAATGCTTAGGTTTGCAAGCGGAAGCTCGTATTGAGCTTGAACAAATATTACTAATACTTGAAAGAAAAATTGGTCCAATGACATTATTTAGAATGTTTTGATAATATCTCACGTGCGGAATGGCGTAAGCATGACAACCTGACAAAAGCACAGGTTGCTGAATGCATGGGGGTTACGCCTCCCATTATTTCCCGCTGAAAACAACATCACCAAAGCCAGCATCGATACTCTGACCCGCCACGCTCACGCCTGCGGTATCAAGAAACTTGTCGTTGCCCTGTACTGAACAACCAGTCCTCCGGGGCTGGCCTTTTTGTTTTGACCAGTCCCAAAATTTGGTTCGCCAAATGCCTTTTATGTTAAATCCACAATTTCTATATAACAAATAGCGATTAGCGCTGTTTTCTCGCGTCAAGGCGTCATTTGTATACGTGATTTCCGGTCAAACTGGCCGATATCACATGGTTAATTTTTTGTTAATATTCCCGAAAGCGTTAACAAATATAACATCTTTCCATTTCCCCCGCCTTTCCCTACGAACCGTCGATAATATCACTTTCTATTTTTCTATAATAATATGACTTCGGTCACGGTGTGGATTGCCGCCAAACCCTACAATTGTATTGTGCAATACAATTCTTATGGAGATAGTGTTATGTCCGATATCAAACCCGCAATTAAGGCATACAGTGAGCTTCAACAGGCTTATGACTGGTTCAATCTTTCCCTCTTTGATAAGGCTCTGCCGGATCTGCTGATTACGTTACAGCGCGGTCGTAACACCTTTGGTTATTTCGCGCCTGAACGCTTCACAGGTGAATCCAGCGTATCGGAGCTGGCGATGAATCCCGATTACTTCGGTGGCCGTTCGCTGGCCGATACCCTGTCAACACTGGTGCATGAAATGGTGCACGTGTGGCAGCATTACGCCCCCGTTAAAAAGTGCCGGGGCGGCTATCATGATCGTGTATGGGGCGCGAAGATGGAGGAAGTCGGGCTTATGCCATCAAATACTGGCTTACCTGGCGGGAAAAAGAACGGGCAGCAGATGACGCACTACATTATCCGTGGTGGCCGCTTTCAGAAAGCCGTGTATGACCTGCTTAAAAATGGCTTCTCTATCTCCTGGTATGACCGCTGGTCTGACGGAGCAATCGTTACCTCAAAGATTAACAGCGATATCCTCGATGACTGGCTGGCCGTCACCGATGAAAACGATACTGACCTTATCAATCGGCTGTCACTGACCGTCAGCAAATCCCGCCCGGAACTTATTCCAGACGATGACGATCTCAGCGTAATGATCAAACCGCCAGTAAAGGGTACTGGCACCCGCATGAAATTTACCTGCCCGGAATGTGGGCTGAACGCATGGGCGAAACCCTCCGCTGTATTGCTTTGCGGTGAGTGTCGGTGTGAGCTTACGGCGGCAGAATAAAAAAATGTATAAACCTATAATTATATTTTTATAGGTTTATATTTACTCTTTTGTGTGGCTGCGCTACACTCAAACTAAATCTATATTTTTCTATAAAAATATTTTAATAGGGGGTTGTATGACCGCTGTTATCGCGCTGGCTAACGGGAAAGGTGGGGTGAAAAAGTCCTCGATGTCACGGGCTATCGCCACCGAGTATACAAAGGCAGGATGGGGGGTTCTTGGGCTGGATATGGATATTGATCAGGGGTCTTTCCTAGACTGGGGGCAACGTCGGTTGCGGAATGGTTTTGAACCTCCGGTGATAATTCAGGGATGCGGGACGGTTTCACAGGCGAAGAAACAGATCGAATCCGGGCAATGGGATTTGATTGTCATCGACAGTGCGGCGTATGCCACGAAATCGTTACTCAGCCTGATTGATATTGTCGATTTGCTGGTACTGCCAACAGGGTTTAGCGTGGATGATCTACGAACGACCGTTACGACCGTAAACGCGCTGCGTAACAAAGGACATTCGACAGATAAAATGGCGGTGGTGTTTGCGGGGGTAAGTGAAAGTGAGAGTGAATATCGTGCGGCGCTGGAATATCTGCAACCCTGCGGCGTTCCCGTCATTCCGGGCGCTATTCCTTTTCTGACATCGTTCAGCCAGGCGCAGGATAAAGGGCTTGCTCTTACGGAGTCGCCTTTCCCTGGCCCACGGCAGAAAGCTGATGATGTTGTGCAGGGTGTGATCGACCGACTGACAACGCTTACGCAGTAGTATATAATAATATAATTATATTTATCTATGAGGTAATATTATGGCGAACGTCCCAGCAAAACCGCGCAATACCAAAGGTGAGCCGCCAAGCCAGGCGGATACGGAACACGGCTTTAATCCTACCCGGAAAAGTGCTGATGGCCGTAAGGCACAGCTTAACTTATACATTGATATGGAGCTGAAACGTGAGTTCCGCTCCATTGCTGCGGCCAATGATATGAAACATGGGGAGCTGTTCGAGGCGTACCAGGAATTCTGGAAAAAACATCATTAAAGGTTGTAAGCAAGAACCGCCGAAATACTAGTAAGTCATTATTTTGGCGGCTGTTGTGGCAGACCTTTTAACGTAATTCTTTTATTGTTAGCAATGGAATTTCAATCTTTATTTTTGAAGAATATCATCATCTTCAATTTTAGGAATGTAATATTTGTATCGTCATCCCTAGAAAAATTATACTCGTAATTACTGATTTCGTTTACATAGTTTAGATGAACCTCATATGCGGAATTAATGGTTTCAGAACTCAACGATTCGAAGATTTTACCGATATAATAGTTATACTGACTATTATTTAATGTGCTACTAATTATATCGCCGTGTTTTAGATCTACCAAATCCATTTTTTGTAAGTTATTCCTTATTTCACCAATCAAGACACCACACTCTTTTTTGAAAGCAAGTTCTTTTGGCGTTAATTTTTCTTCGTTTAAATTTACGCTGAATATCTTTTTTAGTTCTTCAATCATGAACTTGTAGTAATTGTTATTAAGTCGATGCTTTGACTCGTTTTCTAGTACTTTTAGTTCGGAATTAATCGAATCTGTTTCTGGTATCTTGTTTTTTGATTGGGTCATGCAAAAATCTATATATAATTCATTCGCTTTATTTATCAAACAACTAAGGTATTGATATCTTTCATTGAAGAATGCAATTATCTCTCTGATTTTTATAGTTACTTTAATGTCTTCATCGCCTGGGGTCAAAGAGTAAAGATTTACGGATAAATCGCCATCAGAAAACATTGGCGACACGGGCCAGCTTGCAAAAAATTTCGAATCATTTCCTTTTTGTTTTGTAAGGTTAGTAGGATGAGCACCAAAGAAAGATCGGATTTCCTTAAAGTATTTTTCATCACAACAGTCAATTGATTTTTCCTTGAATATGTGACTATTTTTTTTAAAAGGCCATTTTTTTAACTTTTCATCTTCGTGAAAAATTCTATGTAGTTGCTTTATAGCCTCAAAGACGTTATCCACTGATGTTATTAGCGAATATACTTGCATTGACTTTTCATCTATGTTTTTAGATGGTTCAGGGAGAGAATACATAAAGTTAACAGAAACTGATATCCAATCCATACAGCTACATATTATGTGCCATTGGTTCTTTCCTTTGTTGTTGTAGTATTTAAAAAAAATGTAATCATTGTTTGAGTTTATCGCATCTCTAAACTCAGTAATTAAACTATAATTTATCGCATATTTTTTTAACATTTATTGGTCTCGTTCAAAATTATTTATATGTCTTCGCCACTTCCACGGCTCCACTGGATTAGGTGACGACCACAGCCCTATTCTATATCGCTTGGCTTCTTTCTCAAGGCGTAGCATTGTTTCGTCATTGGCACGGCCATGATAGCGGTAAGCCCACGCCATACCCGCTTTAACCTGTTCTGCGTTGATATTGATACCGTCAATCATCAATGTTCCAAGCCAGCGACCATAGCGATCTGTATTGTTGGCTATGACCTCAGTTTGTTTCTGGACGGCCAGCTTTAACAGGTTCTGCTTCGAGCGCTGGCCGAACGGTTGCCCCGATTCCGGGGCATCGATACCGTTAAGGCGAACTTTCATCATTTTGCCATCGGCGAGTACCTGGACAGTATCACCATCGACGACTCGAACAACACGGCCAGAAAAATCAGCCAGGCAAAGGGCGGGGAAAAGCAGGGGCAGAAACACAAGCAAACGAGATCGGCATTTCATTTGTCACACCTTATAAAAATAGATTTATATAAATAATCACTGGCCGCCGCTGGCGGTTGCTTGCTCCAGTTCATCAATGGTGCGGAAAAGAAACATTTCGCGGTTCTTCGCGTCGAACGGCACCGGAACGTTGTTCCTCATTACCGTTTTGATGGAGTCAAACAACCGGATTAATGATGTTTTGGTTTTGTCATCCGGCATGACATACATCGCGTAGTGCCAGCGTCCGGCATCGCTGGCCGCCAGATGGCTGTTAATGATGTTGATATAGCGTGCGCGGGTTTTCATCGAGCGCTCAGTTTCGACGGCGACGATTGCCCCGCTATCTAACGTGATAATCCCGTCAGGACGATGGCGAACGCCAGGATAACGCGCAATAAACTCCCCCCGATCACCATTAAGCCAGCCTTGCCCGCCTTTCTCTTCCAGTGCAATTCTGACCCGATGATTCAGGAGCCGGTGTTCCAGTGTCCAGTATTTGAGTTTCCCCGGCTCAAAATAACCGGGGAATACTTTATCATCGGGTTTAACCACCATCGCCAGCCCTTGCATGGTGATCCCCCATAGTGATTTTTTTCCGGCTATTACCGGGTATTCATGTTTTATCAGAAACCCCAATGCAACCGCTTTATTCAGTAGCGCATACGTTGGGCGGTGACTTTTACCCTTGAACCCAACAACTTTTTTCAGCGTTTTAAAATCGGAGTATGTTTCTTCTTTAAGGAATGTCAGCAATGCAAGCATTTTTCTGTTTGCGGCTTCTTTCCTTTCTGCAACGTTATGAATAAGCATTTCAGCCCTCACAGATTGATTGATGGCTTATGTTCCTGACTTTCATTTTTTTCCGGAGTAGCTTGTTTATACTCAAATGAAAGCGTATCAATGTGCGATTTTTTAACGGCGATATGGGAAAGTTTTGTTGCTTTTGCAAGGTCGGTAGGTGTGAAAACAAAACCGACAAAGGGCGGTAGGTTTAACAGCATATTGCAGTCTATATAATATCTTTCCGCTTGTCGGATCATCCTGTCTGTTTCCATTTTCTCTGTTAACGCAATATCTGTTTTAACTTTCCTCATTTCATCATCTACCAGAATTGAACCCGTCATTCTTGCCACCCATTCGGCAGTTTCTGGATTCTGTAGTTGATACACCAGTTTAAATTTTGCGTTCTCAACCACTGCTCCAATCACGGACTCAGGATTTAAATCAGCCGGGCAATCTCGCAAATCGTCTATGGCCTGAAATGCCATAAAGATATGTACTCCTTTGTCCCTTGCTGTACCTAGTCCTTCCAATGCTGGGCGGGAAATATGATATTTCAACTCATCAAGGAATATAGCGACTGTCCGAGGCTTGCTGTTTATTCTGTCGCGGCTTTCAGCTATCTGAATTAAACGGGTTAAAATCATCCTTTGTGCGGATATGATTTTTTGATTGCGCGTGGAGCCAATAATATAGCAACACCCTCCCTCGTCAAATATTTGTTTAAGAGAGAATCCTTCATTGGCATTAATAGAGTTTACCAATGCGATTTCCTCTAGCTCTCCATAAAATGCAGGGACATCTTCCTTTAGTGAGGTTACGAAGTCATTATTAAACAAGTCGCGTAATGTCATACCTGGCTGATGTATTGCTGCTGTATTTCTGGCTGCGCGTCGATCAGCTATCCGATAAAAATCAGCTCCCTGACCTTTTTTCGTAAGACTGAACCCGGCATTAAATAATTCTTCCAGTTGTTCGCGTGATATTTCCGCTAGTAAATCCATTTGGAAATTGAGGTTGTTAAGATCAATAAGAACAAATTTCTTTCCTGCTATGCGGCAAGCCTCTCTTAATACATGCGGTGCCCATTCGTCATTTTTTGGGTCTTCAACAAAAACAGCCTCATCCAGCATGATAGCTTGGTACAGTAAAACTGTTGCACTCACTCCTTTACCTGAACCTGTCGTTCCTATTATCGCCGCATGTTGTGACTGAAACTCTTTTATAGTTATGTATTGCGGTTGGTCTTCTTTATCGAGTCCGATAAAAACACCTTTTTTTAGGTCGATGTACTTTAGCGGATCATATGATACGCTATCCGGCAGCATGTCTTTTACGTCCCTTACGTCCGTTCTGGTATTTCTCTCCAACTTGCTTTTCTTAATCATTCGATGTTTTAGGTTGTCAATTTCTCCTGCTAAAAGTCGTCGGGCTGCAATATGAAATATTAATCCTGCTGCCGTAAATATTATGGTCATGATCCATAGCGGAACTCTAAACAGTATGTTGTTGTCGAGTGACTTAAAAAAGTAGCTCAA
>NZ_FXAS01000095.1:0-2650 GCF_900177785.1 Cedecea sp. NFIX57
CTACGACCTGCTGCGGGACATGGACAGCGACGACTACCGCCAGCTGACGGCCGCCCGCGATGCGCTCAAAAAAAAGCGCGCGGACGCGAACGGCGACTCCGGGACTTCCGGTTCGCCTGCCTCCGGCTCCGACGGTACGGATACGGCGAATCAGACATCCGGGCTCTCGACACTGTAACCCTGGGGGCGCTCCTCGATGGCATTCAGCGCATCGAGGCCCCCAAAGCCTGGTTTAAACAGCAGCGTGGCGGCGGCACCACCTTTGTGAGCCGCCGCCAATCCTCCCGGCGGCAACGCCCATCCCGCAGGACATAATCCATGGCCGGTCCCTTTGAAACACAGATGAGTATTGGCCTGCGCGACAATGCCAGCGCCGGTATTCAGCGCATCCGCAACGAAGTGAAGCGCATGCAGGAGGCCCGCGAGGCGCTGGGCCTGCGCAGCGAGCGCACCATCCAGCGTCAAATCGATCAGACGTCTGCCGCTTATCTGCGGCTGGCCCGCTCCGGCACGCTGTCGGCCACCGAACAGCAGCGCGCCTGGGAGCGGACGTCGTCCATCATCAGCCGCCTCAACAAAGAGATGAGCGTAGTTGAGCAACAACAGCAGCGCATCAGCCGCAACCCGGCCCGCGAGGCCCGGGCCGTACTGGGCATTAAAAGCGAGCAGGATATCCGGCGCGAGATAGCCCAGACCGAGGCGGCCTACAATCGCCTTGAGCGTTCCGGCGTTATGTCAGCGATGGAGCAGCAGCGGGCGTATGCGCAGATGACCAGCACCGTGGCGAAGCTCCGCCGGGAGCTGGGCGAGACGGAGCGCACCCAGAGCCGCCTGACCTCGGGCCTTAAAACCGGTCTGAAAGTGGCCGGCACCGTGGGTGCGGTGGCCGTGGGTACAGGGCTGGCCTTGCGTAAACCGATAGAGGACTCGGTGGGTTACGACGCCGAGCTGCGCAAGCTCGCCAACTTTAAGTACAACCAGCTTGGTACGGCTGGCCGTACCATCGGCTTGCACACCATTGACAAACAGCTCCGTGCCGCTGTGGGTGAAAGTGGAGCGACGCCCGATCAGGCGGCTATCGCGTATGAAACCATGGTGCGTTCAGGGGTGGTTGAGCACCCTGAGAAATACCTGGGTAGCGATTTGAGGATTGCGGTGGCAACCGGGGCTGATGCTGAATCCGTCGCCAACACTCAGGCCAGTGCGGTGAACTTTGGTTTAAGTGAAAAGGATTCACTGTCAGCGGGCAGCACCATCACCACTGCCGCGCAGCATGGCAAGCTGGATGTACCAATGCTGGCGCACTATATCCCACAGGGGCTGGAGTACGCCAAATCCGCAGGTTTTTTCGGGCGTAAAGGGTTTGCTCAAATTCCGGCACTCTTCGAGGCGGCAGCTATTGGATCAGGGACACCTGAGGAAGCCGCTATCAATACTAACGACCTGTTATCTGAACTTACATCCAAGAACCTGAAGCACAATGCAAAACGTCTCAAAATTAACGGACGCAGCATTAATATAGAAAAAATGATGCGCCATGACCGTGAGCTGGGGCTGACACCACTGGATACGGTGCGGGGGTTGCTTCAGAAAATGGATGCTGCTGACCCTGATTACCGTCGCTATCAGGCCGAGATGTCCAGAACAACAGACCCGGACCGCAGAGCTAAGCTTGAATCGGAAATGATGGCGATCCACGGAGACCATACCTCTGCTTTGTTCCCTAACCAGCAGGCCCGCAAAGCCTGGATAAACCTGGATCGCAACTGGGGGACATTCGACAAATTAACCAACGAAGGGGCGGCCCAGTTTGTCCTGCCACTGAACCAGCAGTCAGCGACGCGGGATTTTGACTTTAATAAAGAAGGCAACGCCTGGAAAATTCAGAACGCCAAAAATGCGGCATTTTACGCCGAAGTTGATTCCATGAAGAAACCCGCTGATCTCGTGGGTGTCCTGTCTGATGAGTTTGCCGATCTGGCCAAAAAGTTTCCCCTCCTGGCGGGGTCTGTCTCTGTTACCACTGCAGCATTCCACTCGTTATACAATGAGGTAGGGCATATGGGTGGTCTGACTATTGGTGGTATTGCGCTGTATAAAATGGGGAAAAAACTCTTCAGTAAAGGGGGAGCGCCTGGATCGGGTGTTGTCGAACCCCCAGCGGCAGGTACCGCCGGTGATGAAGTTGCCCAGGCGCTAAGAGAGGCGGGAGAAATTGCTGGGAAAAGCAAACTGTTGATGCCACTAAAATACCTGAACCCCATCGGGGACGCCGCCATGTTGGGGGGGTCCCTTTACGATCACTTTATCAAACGAGGGAAAGATAAAATCGCGGAAGGTAAAGGAGCACCTCCTCCGGGTGTCGAGCTGCCATACCCTGCCGGGGCGCTGGACGTCTGGGATGAGATCCATAAATTCATCAGCAACAGTACTCCAGCACCAGCGAAAGGTAATGCCGGTGCTTCACCGTCTAAGCCACGGCAAACCGTAGTGAACGTTTACCTGGACAGCCAACTGGTGACCCAGCAGATCATGCGCCAGTCTGAGCTGACGAACCGGAGGTATGGCTCATGACCGATATGCTTTCCCAGCTGGCGGCGCTGGCCGGTATTGATGAGCTGCTGCCCGCGTCATTCCGGGGCGTACCCTT
>NZ_FXAS01000036.1:0-36599 GCF_900177785.1 Cedecea sp. NFIX57
GACCCCATGCCGAACTCAGAAGTGAAACGCCGTAGCGCCGATGGTAGTGTGGGGTCTCCCCATGCGAGAGTAGGGAACTGCCAGGCATCAAATTAGCATTAACCCCGACCGAAAGGCCGGGGTTTTTTGCTTTTTACAGATTTTAAAAACGTCGCAAGCGGTATCTTTTCAGCCCGTTATTGCTGTTTTGCCCACTCATAGATGAAATCAGCAATCCCTTCTGTATTATTAATATCCAATACGGGTACGGAAATGGCCAAGGGTACGTTACTAGCCACAGCTATAACGCAGGGATCGATCTCTAATGCTTCAGCTTTATGACCAGTTTCCTGCCTGAATAAAAGAATCTTAGCGACAGGCTCGTGTTTGAACCCTTCAATCAGAATTAAATCCAGTTTGCGGTTATCCATCCTTGAGGCAAGGTAATGCAGGTCAAGGTCCGGCTCTTCTGGTGTTTCCGTCATTAACGCCCAGCGTTTTTGGCTGGCGACAATGGTCTGAGCGGCGCCAGCTTTACGGAGTTCATAGCTATCCTTCCCAGGTTTGTCCACATCCATATCATGATGCGTGTGCTTAATGAGTCCAGGCCTGATGCCTTTAGCGAGTAACAATGGGATTAGCTGCTTTAGCAATGTGGTTTTTCCTGTCCCGCTCCAGGCCGCAATTGCCAGTAGCGGTGGTACTATTACTTTTTCTGCCATCGTGAAAGCTCGTCGAGAGTGTTTATATTGGTAAAACAGCTTGCCTGGCCATCGAAAGAGACTGAATGCCCGTCAACACTGAGTAAAAATTGCATCACTCGCCTTTCACCAGCGAGCAGATATTCTCTCAATGGCAAGCAAAGCGAACGATGAAGCAAGGCTACTCCGGGATGATCTCGTTGCCCATCATTGGCCCAGATTGCCAACGTGTTACCACGCGCTTGCCAAAGTTTGCAGGCAAGATCGGTGGGAATATTGGGGGTATCGCAAGGGCAGAATAGCAGCCACTCACTTTCAGTTTGTTCCACCACGGCTAACATACCGGCCAAAGGCCCCTGATAATCACTCATTGAATCCTGAATAACCGAAATTCCGCTTTGCTGATAGATCTCAAGGTTCCTGTTGGCACTGATTACAACATCGCCTACCTGTGGTTTTAATACAGTGAGGACGTGCTGGAAAAGTGGCTGGCCGTTAAGCAGGGCCAATCCCTTATCAGTGCCGCCCATTCTGCTTCCCTTGCCGCCGGCTAACACAACGCCGGTGACTTCTGTTAATCGCTGCACGAATATCGCCTCTTTTAATGTGGGTTTTAGCCTGCTAACGTGTTGCCTTTCACATGCGATAAGGAACACCAACATGAAATGTAAGCGCCTGAACGAACTTCTTGAACTGCTTCAGCCCGCATGGCAGAAAGAGCCAGATCTTAACCTGATACAATTCTTGCAGAAATTGGCTGCTGAGTCAGGCTATCGCGGTGAACTGGCCGATCTCACTGATGATGTACTGATCTACCATCTGAAAATGCGCGATTCTGCAAAAGATGATGCGATCCCGGGCCTTAAAAAGGATTATGAAGAAGACTTCAAAACGGCACTGCTGCGCGCTCGTGGTGTCATTAAGGAATAAAAGAGTAAAAGCTTGTAAGCCGAAACACTTAAGAGGCTTTGAAATGTTATCCTGAAGCATTCGTATTTACTTCCGGTTGCCGGGATGACAGACAGCGCATTTAATTTCCAGACTCTACATCCGGATACTATCCTCGATGCTCTTTTTGAACAGGGTATTCGGGTGGATTCGGGACTGACGCCGTTAAACAGTTTTGAAAACCGCGTTTATCAGTTCCAGGATGAAGAGCGCCAACGTTTTGTCGTGAAGTTTTATCGCCCTCATCGCTGGTCAGCAGCGCAAATTGAAGAAGAGCATCAATTTGCGCTGGAACTGCAGGCCGATGAGGTGCCTTTAGCTGCCCCTCTTCACTTTGCAGGAAAGACTCTTCTTCATCATCAAGGGTTTATGTTTGCCGTGTTTCCTAGTTTGGGAGGGCGACAATACGAAACCGATAACATCGACCAGATGGAATGGGTGGGCCGTTATCTTGGCCGCATTCATCAAACGGGTCGCCAGCAGCTCTTTCAGCATCGCCCAACCTTTGGCCTGGAGGAGTATCTCTTCCAGCCACGCGAGCTATTTGAATATAGCGAGCTTATTCCCCGTGCCCTTAAGAAAGATTTTCTGGCGGCAACGGATGCGCTGATAGAGGAAGTTAAACGCACCTGGCACACTGATTTTGAACCCCTGCGCCTGCACGGCGATTGCCACCCTGGCAATATCCTCTGGCGCGACGGGCCGCTGTTTGTTGACCTTGATGACGCTCGTAATGGCCCAGCTGTGCAGGATATCTGGATGCTGCTTAATGGCGATAAGGCCGAACAGCGGATGCAGCTAGAAACCATTATTGAAGCTTACGAAGAGTTTTCGTCATTTGATACCGGCGAGCTAACCCTGATTGAACCGTTGCGTGCCATGCGTATCGTCTATTATCTCGCGTGGCTAATGCGGCGCTGGGATGATCCCGCATTCCCCCGAAATTTCCCGTGGTTTAGTGAAGAGGATTTCTGGAGAAGGCAGACTGTAACTTTTACAGAGCAGGTCCGGGTTCTACGAGAACCTCCATTACAATTAACGCCAATGTATTAATCAGTAAAATTCAGGAGATAGTTGATTATGAAGAAGATTTGGCTGGCGCTGGCGGGCATGATCCTGGCATTTAGCGCCTCTGCAGCACAGTTTACCGACGGTAAACAGTTTATCACTCTGGATAAGCCGGTTGCCGGTGAGCCGCAGGTATTAGAGTTTTTCTCGTTCTACTGCCCACACTGCTACCAGTTTGAACAGGTTCTTCATGTGTCTGACAACGTGAAGAAAAAGCTGCCTGAAGGCACCAAAATGACCAAGTACCACGTTGAGTTCCTTGGCCCATTAGGCAAAGATTTGACTCAGGCTTGGGCTGTTGCAATGGCTCTCGGCGTAGAAGATAAAATCTCCTCCCCAATGTTCGAAGCCGTTCAGAAAACACAAACCGTGCAGAATGATGCCGATATCCGCAAAGTGTTTATCGATGCAGGCGTAAAACCGGAAGAGTACGATGCGGCCTGGAACAGCTTTGTGGTGAAATCTCTGGTTGCTCAACAAGAGAAAGCGGCAGCCGATCTTCAGCTGCAGGGCGTACCGGCTATGTACGTTAACGGCAAATATCAGCTGAACATGCAGGGCATGGACACCAGCAGTATGGATATCTTCGTGCAGCAGTATGCTGACACGGTGAAATACCTGGTTGAGAAGAAATAAGATTAAAAAAGCCGGTCATTGACCGGCTTTTTTATCCCCAGAGAGTAGCGTTTCCAGTTGCTTATCCTTCTCGCTCCACAGCGTATTTAGCCAGAGCTGAAAACGACGCTTAAAGCTTTTATCGTTAACATAATCTCCATGCAGTTCTTCCGTAATAGGCACTAAAGAGACGCGTACAACGATTTTTGTCATTTTCCCTGAAAGCATATCGTAAAACGGCAGTTGATTATTCTCCGGGTAACACAGCGTGACGTTCAGCATCTTATCAAACTGTTTGCCAAGCACATTCATTGCCATCGCTATACCGGCCGCTTTCGGCAGCAACAGATAGTTAAACGGCGAACGAGTCTGTCCCTTTTTCTCGGTGGTGAAGCGCGAGCCCTCAACAAAATTCACAATCGTGGTAGGGTGAGCACGAAACTTCATACAGGAGCGACGTGTCGTTTCGACATCTTTACCCCTGCGTTCCGGATGACGCAGCAAATAAGTTCTTGAATAGCGTTTCATAAACGGCATATCCAGCGCCCAGCAGGCCAGTCCCATAAAAGGAACCCAGGCAAGCTGCTGCTTAAGAAAATATTTGTTCATGGGAATATGTTTGCGGAATAACACGCAAAGGATCACGATATCTGCCCAACTCTGATGGTTGCTGATTAACAGATACCAGTTCTTTTTATTCAGCCCCTCTAATCCCTCGACATCCCATTTCAAGTGAGGATTGAGGCGCAGCAGCAGTGCGAGCCCCTCACACCAGCAGTACATCATGAAGTCAGCAAATACCGAGATCGAGCGCCATATCGCCGGAAAGGGCAGCATGAGCTTAACGATCCCGGCCAAAATGATAGGTACAGAGCAGGCGATCGTGACCAAAATAGTGAGTGCAATACTTAACACCAATGTGATCGCAGCGAGTAATCTCGACATAGGTAATTTTTGCTGGTTAGGGTATATGGAATGCTGGTATTAGCGGCAATAAGAGGCGGATTTTATCAGAAAACCTATAATGACGACTCGCCAAATGAACAGGATTTTCATGAATCGCATTTATGGGTAGAACAATGGCCCATCGTTTCTTACTCGTCTGAGTATATATCCACATCAAACGATCGTTAGTTAATTCATCGAGTCCAAACCAGCATTCATTTAACTTACTGAAATTAAAATATATTTAATGATGGTGTGATAGAGATAATGCCATGAAATTAGTTAGTTAAAAAAATATACACAAAGTTATCCACAAAAACGATCTCACGCAGGATCTCCCGATCCTGGAATTCTTTTCAGCATATTGCGCCCAATAGTTCATGTTTTTGGCCAGGCTATGGCATCCTTTAGCAATACATTAATCACAGGCATGGAACGGAACATTATGGTCCAGATCGCAGACAACCCGCTTATCCTCGTTGATGGCTCTTCCTATCTTTATCGGGCATATCACGCCTTCCCACCGTTGACGAACAGCCGTGGCGAGCCAACAGGGGCGATGTACGGCGTGCTGAACATGCTGCGTAGCCTGATTTTGCAATACCAGCCGACGCACGCTGCCGTGGTGTTTGATGCCAAAGGCAAAACGTTCCGTGATGAGTTGTTTGAGGACTATAAATCGCACCGTCCCCCAATGCCGGACGATCTCAGAGCGCAGATTGAGCCTCTGCACGCGATGGTTAAAGCGATGGGGCTGCCTTTACTGGCCGTCTCAGGCGTTGAAGCCGATGACGTTATTGGTACGCTGGCGCTGGAGGCTGAAAAAGCCGGTCGCCCGGTGCTGATCAGTACCGGTGATAAAGACATGGCGCAGCTGGTGACGCCGGGCGTGACGCTGATTAACACCATGACCAATACCATCCTTGGGCCGGAAGAGGTACTGACCAAATACGGCGTACCTCCGGAGCTGATTATCGACTTCCTGGCGCTGATGGGTGACTCTTCGGACAACATTCCTGGCGTACCGGGCGTGGGTGAAAAAACGGCTCAGGCACTGCTTCAGGGGCTGGGTGGGCTGGACACGCTTTACGCCCACCCTGAAAAAATTGCCGAACTTACCTTCCGTGGTGCGAAAACCATGGCAGCTAAGCTAGAGCAAAGCAAAGAGCTGGCTTATCTCTCCTATAAGCTCGCCACCATTAAGACCGACGTTAAGCTGGAGCTGGGCTGTGAGCAGCTTGAAGTCCAGCAACCGGCGGCAGAGGAACTGCTGACACTCTTCAAGCAGTACGAATTTAAGCGCTGGATAACCGACGTAGAAGCCGGTAAATGGATGCAGGCTAAAGGAGCCAAACCGGCCGCGCAGCCGCAGAAAGCCGCTGAGGTTGAAGCCGAGCCTGAAGTGCCAGCCAGCCAGCTCTCTTATGACAATTACGTCACTGTCCTGGATGAGAGCGTACTGCTTGAATGGATTGAGCGGCTGAAAAAAGCGCCGCTGTTTGCGTTTGATACCGAGACCGACAGTCTGGACAACGTCAGCGCGAACCTGGTGGGGCTTTCCTTTGCCACCGAACCGGGCGTGGCCTGCTATATCCCCGTTGCACATGACTATCTCGATGCGCCAGAGCAAATTTCTCGCGATCGCGCGCTGGAGCTACTTAAGCCGCTGCTGGAGGACGAGAAAGCGCTGAAAGTCGGGCAAAACCTGAAATACGATCGTGGCATCATGCAGAACTATGGCATTGAGCTGCGGGGCATCGCTTTTGACACCATGCTGGAATCTTACACGCTGGACAGCGTCGCAGGCCGCCATGATATGGACAGTCTGGCCGATCGCTGGTTGAAGCACCAAACCATCTCGTTTGAAGAGATTGCCGGCAAAGGCAAAAAACAGCTGACCTTTAACCAGATCGATTTGGAAACTGCCGGGCGCTATGCGGCAGAAGATGCCGACGTCACCCTGCAGCTGCATTTGAAGATGTGGCCGAAGCTCGAGAAGGTTGCGGGCCCGTTGAACATCTTTAAAAACGTCGAAATGCCGCTGGTGCCGGTGATTTCGCGCATTGAACGCAATGGCGTGAAAATCGACCCGGTTATTTTGCACGCGCATTCTGGTGAGCTGACTAAGCGCCTGGCCGAGCTTGAACTCAAAGCTCATGAAATCGCCGGAGAAGAATTCAACCTCTCTTCCACAAAGCAGCTGCAAACCATTCTCTTTGAAAAACAGGGTATTAAGCCGCTGAAGAAAACGCCGGGCGGCGCGCCGTCGACGTCCGAAGAGGTGCTTGAAGAGCTGGCTCTGGATTACCCGCTGCCGAAAGTGATCCTGGAATACCGTGGTTTGGCGAAGCTGAAATCCACCTACACTGACAAGTTACCGCTGATGATTAGCCCGATAACCGGGCGCGTGCATACGTCTTATCACCAGGCGGTCACGGCCACCGGGCGTTTATCTTCGACCGATCCTAACCTGCAGAACATTCCTGTGCGCAACGAAGAAGGGCGTCGTATTCGCCAGGCCTTTATTGCGCCTGAAGATTACGTGATTCTTTCTGCGGACTACTCGCAAATTGAACTGCGCATCATGGCTCATCTCTCTCGCGATAAAGGTCTGTTAAGCGCTTTTGCCGAAGGAAAAGACATCCACCGCGCCACAGCCGCAGAAGTGTTTGGTCTGCCGCTTGAAAGCGTCACCGGTGAGCAGCGTCGCAGCGCGAAGGCAATTAACTTTGGTCTGATCTACGGCATGAGCGCCTTTGGTCTTTCCCGCCAGCTCAATATTCCGCGCAAAGAGTCCCAGAAGTATATGGATCTCTACTTCGAGCGTTATCCGGGCGTGCTGGAGTATATGGAGCGTACGCGTGCTCAGGCGAAAGATCAGGGCTATGTAGAAACGCTGGATGGCCGCCGTCTCTACCTGCCGGACATCAATTCCAGCAACGGCGCTCGTCGTGCCGGCGCGGAGCGTGCGGCGATTAACGCCCCGATGCAAGGTACCGCCGCCGATATTATCAAGCGCGCGATGATAGCCGTCGACAGCTGGCTGGAGACAGACAAGCCGCGAGTGAAAATGATCATGCAGGTGCACGATGAACTGGTGTTCGAAGTGCACAAAGATGACGTGGAAGCGGTGTCGAAAAAGGTGCATGAGCTGATGGAAAGCAGCATGAAGCTCGACGTGCCGCTGCTGGTGGAAGTGGGCAGCGGTAAAAACTGGGATGAGGCGCATTAATAGGCAATTGCTCAGGTCATGTTTTTGTAACTAAGCAACATAAGTCATAGCTTTTTGTGATGATGCTTCAAGAATGTGATGCAAAAAGTGAAAAAAAACTACAAAAAATGCTTTTTTGAGCGATTAAAAAGGAGTAAAGTTATTCGCGTAGGGTACAGAGGTAAGATGTTCTATCTTTCAGACCTTTTACTTCACGTAATCGGATTTGGCTGAATATTTAGCCGCCCCAGTCAGAAATGACTGGGGCGTTTTTTATTGCGCGAAAGAAAAGAAAAACGCGGCCTGGGCCGCGTTATGAACTGAAAGTGAGCAGACGATCCTTGAAGGAATGGCTTACTCTTCAGCCGCTTCCCCTTCCACCGCCGGCGGAAGATCGTTGTACCAGCTATCCAGCTTCAGACGCAGTTTATCAACGCCGGTTTTCTTCAGGGAAGAGAACGCCTCAACCTCGATATTCCCGCCAAACGCCAGAATTGCTTCACGCACCATATTCAGCTGGGCTTTACGCGCGCCCGATGCCAGCTTATCGGCTTTGGTCAGCAACAGCATGACTTCGATATTGCTGGCGACGGCCCACTCAATCATCTGCTGATCGAGATCTTTCAGCGGATGGCGGATATCCATCAGCACGACCAGGCCTTTCAGGCTGTTACGCTTTTGCAGGTATTCCCCCAGCGCGCGCTGCCATTTGTGTTTCACCTCTTCCGGGACTTCGGCGTAGCCGTAGCCAGGTAAGTCTACCAGGCGTTTGCCTTCGGCAACTTCAAACAGGTTAATGAGCTGGGTACGGCCAGGGGTTTTACTGGTACGCGCCAGGCTTTTCTGATTGGTCAGCGTGTTCAGCGAGCTGGATTTCCCCGCGTTAGAGCGGCCTGCGAAAGCAACCTCAATACCGGTATCAGAAGGCAGATGGCGAATGTCCGGTGCGCTGAGCACGAACTTAGTCAGTTGATAGTTCCAGTTTTTCAAAACGGTTGTCTCCGTCAGGTAAGCATTTGCCGGGGATTATACCTGAACGAGCGGAAAACGCCGTGTTTCTCGCCAGAAGCAGAAGGCTTACAGCAGAGTGGATTGATTTTGTAAGCCATTTGCTATGGCAAATGGCAGATATCCCGGTGAATATCAGTCACTATGTGTTCAAGAGTTTTTTATTTTCAAATAATTAACTGATTACTTCATCGTACGGGGCGTTGTGAACGTGAACGGCCATCTTGTTAATGACAAGCGTAGCGGTAAAGTGAGTGTGTCGGCGAGGGAAGGACAGGGTTGTCTCAAGCTAACATGGAATATTTGCTCCTTTACGGGGGCCAGAATAAGAAAAAGGCGGCGGGTTAACCTGTCGCCTTTTTTCTTTGCTTGCTTTCTGCTAGATTCCGCCGCAATTCTATACTGAATAAAATGGCTTAAGACGACTTATCATGAAGCAACCAAACTCGGCACCACAAGGCAAAAAACCGGCAAAAGCACGCCGTAAATCACGCGAAGAGATCGACCAGGAAGCGCGTGAGCGTAAGCGCCAGAAAAAACACCGCGGCCACGCAGCGGGGAGCCGTGCGAATGGCGAAAGCCAGGCAAAAGGCGGCAAAGCATCGGGTCAGGCGAAAGACCCTCGCATTGGCAGTAAAAAACCTATTCAACTGGGCGTAACCGATGCAGCACCGGTCGCTAAACAGCACAAACCGAAGAGCGAGAAACCTATGCTAACACCACAGGCTGAGCTGGATATGCTGGAAAACGATGAGCGCCTGGATGGGCTGCTGGAGCGTCTGGAAGCGGGCGAAACCCTTAGCAAGGAAGAGCAGTCCTGGGTGGATGCGAAGCTCGATCGCATTGATGCGCTGATGGAACAACTCGGCATCGCCTGGGAAGACGATGAAGAGGAAGAAGAAGAAAAAGCGGATGATTTGATGCGTCTGCTGAAGGGCGGTAACTGACGTTTACTCCTATGGGATTACCTGTTCTTATTATGGTTATTCCGCTGGTGTGTTATCTGCTGTGGTTATTCGTTAAACTACGGCGGCTGTCGCGGCTGCAGAATTCGCTGCGGCGAAGGGTTATGGCTCGTGGAACGAGCGGGCCAGCTTCGCCTCGTCGGCGCCGGCGACAACACCGCAAGGAGTGAGAATGTCTGAGCAGTTAATCGACTGGGATCTGGCTCTGATCCAGAAATATAATTATTCAGGGCCGCGTTACACCTCTTATCCAACCGCGCTGGAGTTTTCTGAAGCCTTTGGCGAACCCGCATTTTTGCAGGCGGTTGCCCGTTACCCGGAGCGGCCGCTGTCGCTTTACGTGCATATCCCGTTCTGCCACAAGCTTTGTTATTTCTGCGGCTGCAATAAAATTGTGACTCGTCAGCAGCACAAGGCCGACCAGTATCTCGATGCTCTGGAGCAGGAAATCATCCACCGTGCACCGCTGTTTGCGGGCCGACAGGTTAGCCAGCTGCACTGGGGCGGCGGGACGCCAACTTATCTGAGCAAAGCGCAAATAAGCCGCCTGATGGCGCTGTTGCGTGGCCATTTCCATTTTAATGATGACGCGGAACTGTCCATTGAAGTTGACCCGCGCGAAATTGAACTGGATGTGCTCGACCACCTTCGGCAGGAAGGTTTTACCCGCCTTAGTATGGGCGTTCAGGACTTCAATAAAGAAGTGCAGCGCCTCGTCAACCGAGAGCAGGACGAAGAGTTTATCTTCGCGCTGATCGAGCGCGCGCGGGCATTAGGGTTTACTTCCACCAACATTGACCTGATTTACGGCCTGCCAAAGCAAACGCCGGAAAGCTTTGCCTTCACGCTCAAGCGCGTGGCCGAGCTAAGCCCGCATCGCCTCAGCGTTTTCAACTACGCACACCTGCCGACGCTATTTGCCGCCCAGCGCAAGATTAAAGACGCTGACTTGCCGAGCGCGCAGCAGAAGCTGGATATCCTGCAGGAAACCATCGCCTCGCTGACGGGGTCTGGTTACCAGTTTATCGGGATGGATCACTTTGCCCGCCCGGACGATGAACTGGCGATTGCCCAGCGGGAAGGTAAACTACACCGTAATTTCCAGGGGTATACCACCCAGGGGGATACCGATCTGCTGGGGCTTGGCGTGTCGGCCATTAGCATGATCGGCGACTGTTACGCGCAGAACCAGAAGGAGCTGAAGCGCTATTATCAGCAGGTAGATGAGCAGGGCAATGCGCTGTGGCGTGGCCTGGCGCTCACGCGGGACGATTGCATTCGCCGCGATGTTATCAAGGCGCTGATCTGCAACTTCCAGCTGAACTTTGCCGATATCGAACAAATGTGGTCTCTGACGTTTGCGGATTACTTTGCAGAGGATTTAGGCCTGCTGGCGCCGCTGGCGAAAGATGGGCTGGTGGAGGTCAGCGATCAGGGGATTCAGGTTACCGGTAAGGGACGCCTGCTTATTCGCAACATTTGCATGTGTTTTGATGCCTACCTGAGGCAAAAGGCGCGTCTGCAGCAATTTTCGCGTGTGATATAAAAACGGCGGGGTTTAGCCCCGCCGTTATTTAACCTTTCGCAAAGCGCTATTCCATGCCCAGCTCTTTGAGCTTACGAGTCAGCGTGTTTCGGCCCCATCCCAACAGACGAGCTGCTTCTTGTTTGTGCCCTTGAGTGTGCCTCAGCGCAGTGGTTAGCAGCGTGCGTTCCATTTCCGGCTGAGCCTCAGAAAGCAGATCCTGATGACCGGAGCGTAGCGCTCGTTCCGCCCACTGCGCCAGCAGCATAGCCCAGCTGTCCGGGTTGGTCTGAGTGACTCCACCGCTTTCGGTCACTGTGGTTTCAAACAGCTCGCTCGGGAGATCCTGAATCAGCACTTCCTGACCCGCCGCCATGACCGTCAACCAGCGACAGGTGTTTTCCAGTTGGCGCACGTTGCCGGGCCAGGCGAGGCGCGTTAAGGCATTTTCCGTTTCCGGATGCAGCAGTTTTGCTTCTACGCCCAGTTCGCGCGCGGCCACTTGCAGGAAATGGCGTGCCAGACGCGGGATATCTTCCCGACGCTCGCGAAGCGGAGGCAGGTGAACTCGAATCACGTTCAGGCGGTGGAACAAGTCCTCACGAAACTTGCCTTCTTGTACCCGCTGCTCAAGGTTCTGGTGGGTTGCGGCAATGATACGCACATCCACTTTTACCGCGGCGTAGCCACCCACGCGGTAAAACTGGCCGTCGGCCAGCACGCGCAGTAAACGAGTCTGAACGTCCAGCGGCATATCACCTATTTCGTCGAGAAACAGCGTGCCGCCGTCAGCCTGTTCGAAGCGCCCCTGGCGAATCTGGTTGGCGCCGGTAAAAGCCCCTTTTTCATGCCCGAACAGCTCTGACTCGATTAAATCTTTGGGAATAGCCGCCATATTGAGCGCGATAAACGGCGATTTCACCCGCGGGCTGTGGCGGTGCAATGCATGCGCCACAAGCTCTTTGCCTGTCCCGGATTCACCGTTAATCAGTACGCTGATAGAGGAGCGCGACAGGCGGCCAATAATGCGAAACACGTCCTGCATCGCCGGGGCTTCGCCGATGATGTCGGTCGTTGGTCCGTTATCCGGCGCATTACGCGGCTGCTGCTGTTCCTGATAGTGGCTGATAGCGCGTTCAACCAGCGCTACCGCCTCATCGATATCAAACGGTTTTGGCAGATAATCGAAAGCCCCCTGCTGATAGGCGCTAACGGCCGCGTCTAAATCCGAATGCGCGGTCATGATGATGACTGGCAGCATCGGGTGGCGCTGCTTAATCTGCTTTAACAGGGCAAGACCGTCCATGCCGGGCATACGTATGTCCGACAGCAGTACGTCCGGGGTTTTGGTCGCCAGCGCGTCCAGCACCTCATTGCCATTCTCAAAGGTGGTGCAGCTTAATCCGGCTCCGGTTAACGCGCGCTCAAGGACCCAGCGGATGGAGCTATCGTCGTCAACGACCCAAACTATCCCTCGTTGCATAATGACCTCTACTTCCGAATAGGCAGGTAAACCGAAAATTCGGTATGACCAGGCCAGCTGTTGAATTCGATTTTCCCCGAATGCTGGTCGATAAGGCTACGCGCTATGGAAAGACCCAGCCCGGTGCCGCCTTCTCGCCCACTGACCATCGGGTAGAACAACGTGTCCTGCAAATGTGCCGGGATACCCGGGCCGTTATCTTCAATATCTATGCGTGCCGCGAGACGATAGCGTGAGCCATGAAGCGTCAGCTGGAAAGCCGTGCGGGTGCGTAAAATAATTTCGCCGCCTTCGCTACCCAGAGCCTGCAGCGCATTGCGAACGATATTCAGTAAAACCTGCTCTATCTGATCCGGATCGTGTGCAAATTCCGGCAAACTTGGATCGTAATCCCGTACAAGAGTGACGTTCTCCGGCAGCTCCATCGACACGAGTTTCACCACGCGTTCGGCCACTTTATGAATGCTCTCGGTGACGTGCATGCCCGGCTGCTGAGGCCCTAACAGGCGATCGACCAGATTACGCAAACGGTCCGCTTGCTCAATAATGACTTTGGTGTACTCCGTCAGCGACGGGTCGGGAAGCGCTTTACTCAGCAGTTGCGCCGCGCCGCGTAAGCCGCCTAACGGGTTTTTAATCTCATGCGCAAGGCCACGAACTAAATCTCGGGCGGCAATCTGCTGCGCATGTTGCAGCTGTTCCTGACTCAATCGACGCTGATTATCCATCGGCGCCATTTCCATCAGGATGTACCCTTCCGGAAGCTTTTGCGCCGTCAGAGAGAGAATGTGCGATCGGCCATCAATGACCAGCGTTACCTCGTTGTCGGTAAACCCCTGGCCTGCCATCAGGCTTTCCTGCATGACGCCTATATTCAACGAGAAATAACTCAACAGGTCCGGCAACGGTGTGCCGTACAGCTTGCGTGAACTCTGCGCCAGCAATTGCTGAGCCGCAGGGTTAGCGTAATGAACCGCCAGCTCGTCATCCACGAGCAGGATGCTGTTGATGAGAGAATTCAGAATCTGCCCAGCATCGGGCAGCGCGCCAGTTGCCATACAGCAGTCTCCGTGCACCGTTTTAGTGCATTATAGTATTTGGGTGACAAAAAACAGCGTCACAGAGGGATCCGATGGAGAAAAAAGCCCATCCGAAGATGGGCCAAAGTTTCCACGGCAACAAAAAACAACTTCAATTAGACGCTGTAGTACAGCTCGAACTCTACCGGATGCGGAGTCATGCGAACGCGGTCGTTTTCTTCGATACGCAGTGCGATGTAAGCATCGATAGCGTCGTCGGTGAATACGCCACCCGCAGTCAGGAACTCACGGTCTTCGTTCAGTGCATTCAGTGCTTCTTCCAGAGAGCCAGCAACCTGTGGGATCTCTTTCGCTTCTTCTGGCGGCAGGTCATACAGGTTTTTGTCCATGGCTTCGCCTGGGTGGATCTTGTTCTTAATACCGTCCAGACCCGCCATCAGCAGCGCTGCGAAGCACAGGTATGGGTTAGCCGCTGGGTCCGGGAAGCGCACTTCGATACGACGTGCTTTCGGAGACGCAACAACCGGGATACGGATAGAAGCAGAACGGTTACGGGCAGAGTAAGCCAGCATAACTGGAGCTTCGTAGCCTGGGACCAGACGCTTGTAGGAGTTGGTGGTTGGGTTCGCCAGGGCATTGATTGCTTTAGCGTGTTTGATAACACCACCGATGTAGTACAGCGCTTGCTCAGACAGGCCAGCATATTTGTCACCAGAGAACAGGTTTACGCCGTTCTTGGACAGGGACATGTGGCAGTGCATGCCGGAACCGTTATCGCCAAACATTGGTTTTGGCATAAAGGTCGCGGTTTTGCCGTAAGCGTGAGCCACGTTGTGTACAACGTATTTGTAGATCTGAATTTCGTCAGCTTTTTTGGTCATGGTGTTGAAGCGGGTTGCCACTTCGTTCTGACCAGCGGTCGCCACTTCGTGGTGATGAGCTTCAACAACCAGGCCCATTTGCTCCATGGTCAGACACATAGCAGAACGCAGGTCCTGAGAAGAGTCGACCGGTGGCACTGGGAAGTAACCGCCTTTCACCGCTGGACGGTGGCCTTTGTTACCGCCTTCGTATTTGGTGCCGGTGTTCCATGCGCCTTCGATATCATCGATAGCAACGTGGGAGCCGGAGATAGAGCTGCCGAAACGAATATCGTCGAACAGGAAGAATTCTGGCTCTGGCCCGAACAGAACGGTGTCTGCGATGCCGGTAGAGCGCAGGTAGTCTTCAGCGCGTTTTGCAATAGAACGCGGGTCACGGTCGTAGCCCTGCATGGTGCCTGGCTCGAGAATGTCACAGCGGATAATCAGGGTAGAGTCCGCGAAGAACGGGTCGATGACCGCTGTGGTTGGATCTGGCATCAGCACCATGTCGGATTCGTTGATACCTTTCCAGCCACCAATCGAGGAGCCGTCAAACATTTTGCCTTCTTCGAAGAAGTCAGCATTTACCTGATGAGCAGGAATAGTGACGTGCTGTTCTTTACCTTTAGTGTCGGTAAAGCGCAGATCAACAAACTTAACTTCATGCTCATTCAGCATCGTCAAAACGTGTTCAGCGGACATACTTAAACTCTCCCGGATTGGTGTAGTCGTCGTGGTAACGAGGTAATCAAACACTTCTTAATGTGGCTTTTCGCCATAAAATGTTTAAAGCGAAATCTGTGCCAACTTTTAAATCACCCTAAAAAGGCGCTATCATGCGCACCATAGTGCAAAAGGGCTGCACCAGGATGAATAATTTGCACCAATATAGTGCTTCAGTATGAAACCTGAGCACCATATTGGTGCAATTTACGTTATGGCTCCCTTTTTAGCTCCGTGAAAGCGATCACAAACCCTTACTTTCTGCATTGTTTGTAAAGGTTCTTTGTGATCCTGTTCTGTCCTTCGATTAATACGTGTACAATAACGCGCTATTTCTAATGCCTGAGGCAAAGTTGTGATCGAAAATCTGCGTAATATCGCCATCATCGCGCACGTTGACCACGGTAAAACTACCCTGGTTGATAAGCTGCTGCAGCAGTCTGGTACCTTCAGTGAGCGTGCTGAAACTACTGAACGCGTGATGGACTCCAATGACCTGGAGAAAGAGCGTGGGATTACCATCCTCGCTAAAAACACCGCTATCAAATGGAATGACTACCGTATCAACATCGTTGATACCCCAGGACACGCCGACTTCGGTGGTGAAGTTGAGCGCGTAATGTCAATGGTTGACTCCGTTCTGCTGGTGGTTGACGCAATGGATGGCCCAATGCCGCAGACGCGCTTCGTAACCAAGAAGGCGTTTGCCCATGGTTTGAAGCCGATCGTGGTTATCAACAAAGTTGACCGCCCTGGCGCGCGTCCTGACTGGGTTGTGGATCAGGTCTTTGACCTGTTCGTTAACCTTGATGCGACCGACGAACAGCTCGACTTCCCAATCATCTATGCATCCGCACTGAACGGTATCGCGGGTATGGATCACACTGATATGGCGGAAGACATGACCCCGCTGTACCAGGCTATCGTTGATCGCGTACCGGCACCAAGCGTTGACCTTGATGGTCCACTGCAGATGCAAATTTCCCAGCTGGACTACAACAACTACGTTGGTGTTATCGGCATCGGCCGCATCAAACGCGGTAAAGTGAAGCCAAACCAGCAGATCACTATCATTGATAGCGAAGGGAAAACCCGTAACGGTAAAGTCGGTAAAGTGCTGACCCACCTGGGTCTGGAGCGTATCGAGTCTACCGAAGCTGAAGCTGGCGACATCATCGCTATCACCGGCCTGGGCGAGCTGAACATCTCCGACACCATTTGCGACCCGCAAAATGTTGAAGCGCTGCCGGCGCTGTCCGTAGATGAACCAACCGTTTCCATGTTCTTCAACGTCAACACTTCTCCGTTCTGCGGTAAAGAAGGTAAGTTCGTAACCTCTCGTCAGATTCTTGATCGTCTGAACAAAGAGCTGGTTCACAACGTTGCGCTGCGTGTTGAAGAAACCGAAGATGCGGACGCATTCCGCGTTTCCGGTCGTGGTGAACTGCACCTGTCCGTTCTGATTGAAAACATGCGTCGCGAAGGTTTCGAACTGGCGGTATCCCGTCCGAAAGTTATCTTCCGCGAAATCGACGGCCGCAAACAAGAGCCGTTCGAGAACGTGACTCTGGACGTTGAAGAGCAGCATCAGGGTTCCGTGATGCAGGCGCTCGGTGAGCGTAAAGGCGACCTGAAAAACATGAATCCAGACGGCAAAGGCCGCGTGCGTCTTGACTACGTTATCCCAAGTCGTGGTCTGATCGGCTTCCGTAACGAATTCATGACCATGACCTCCGGTACCGGTCTGCTATACTCCACCTTCAGCCACTATGACGATATCCGTCAGGGCGAAGTGGGCCAGCGTCAGAACGGCGTGCTGATCTCCAACGGTCAGGGTAAAGCGGTTGCGTTTGCACTGTTCGGTCTGCAGGATCGCGGCAAGCTGTTCCTGGGCCACGGGGCTGAGGTTTACGAAGGCCAGATCATCGGTATCCACAGTCGTTCTAACGACCTGACCGTTAACTGCCTGACCGGTAAGAAGCTGACCAACATGCGTGCTTCCGGTACTGACGAAGCGACCACTCTGGTTCCTGCGCAGAAAATGACCCTGGAGCAAGCTCTGGAGTTCATCGATGACGACGAACTGGTAGAAGTGACCCCGCTGTCCGTGCGTATTCGTAAGCGCCACCTGACTGAAAACGACCGTAAACGTGCGGGTCGTGGTAGCAAAGAAGCTTAAGTTTCTTTTCTGCAGTCTGCTGAAGCCCTGCCTGTAAAGGCGGGGTTTTTTTATTTCTGCCTTAGAATGCGCAACCTCGCCTTCCTCTGATAGTCAAAGCCAGCCTTTCCCGCTACAGTTATTTCTCCATGTCGGAAAGGAGGTGCGCATGCTGTATATCTTTGATTTAGGTAACGTCATCGTTGATATCGACTTTAATCGCGTGCTCGGCGTCTGGAGCGATTACAGCCGGGTGCCGTTAGCCAACCTGCAGAAAAGTTTCGCGATGGGAGAAACCTTCCATCAGCATGAACGTGGGCAGATAACGGACGAAGTGTTTGCCGAACGCTTATGCCACGAAATGGACGTGGCGCTGAGTTACGAGCAGTTTGCCGCAGGCTGGCAGGCGATTTTCATTGGCCTGCGCAAAGAGACCATTGGCGTCATGCAGAAGCTTCGTGAGCAGGGACATCGCGTGGTGGTCCTTTCCAATACTAACCGCCTGCATACCGGTTTCTGGCCTGATGAATACCCGGAAGTGGCGCAGTCGGCCGACAAAATCTATCTCTCCCAGGAAATGGGGATGCGCAAGCCGGACGCGGAAATCTACCTTAAAGTACTGCAGGAAGAAGGCTTCTCTGCCGATCAGGCCGTATTCTTCGATGATAATGCCGACAACATTCACGGTGCACGAGCGTTGGGCATCACGAGTATTCAGGTGATCGACAAGCAGACTATCCCGGACTGGTTTGCTAAACAGGGATGATCAAAAGCGTGCCCCGTAAAACCGCACATCGCCTCAGGCCGCTCTGGGCCTGGGGCAAACTGCTGTGGCAGCGTATCGACCAGGACAACATGACGACTCTGGCAGGTAACCTTGCCTATGTGTCATTGCTGTCTCTGGTGCCGCTGGTGGCGGTTGTCTTTGCGCTGTTTGCCGCATTTCCGATGTTTGCTGATATCAGCGTTCAGCTACGCCACTTCATCTTCGCCAATTTTATGCCCGCTACCGGCGACGTGATTCAGCGCTACATCGAACAGTTTGTCGCGAACTCCAACAGAATGACGGCGGTGGGGGCCATTGGGCTGATCGTCACCTCGCTGCTGCTGATGTATGCGGTAGACAGCGCGCTGAATACCATCTGGCGCAGTAAGCGCGTGAGACCGAAGGTGTACTCCTTTGCTATTTACTGGATGATCCTGACGCTTGGCCCGCTGTTGGCCGGGGCCAGCCTGGCAATAAGCTCTTACCTCCTTTCTCTACGCTGGGCCTCAGAACTCAACAGCATGCTTGATGAAGTCCTGCGCATTTTCCCTCTGCTGCTTTCCTGGCTTGCGTTCTGGCTGCTTTACAGCCTGGTGCCGACGACCAGCGTTCGGGCAAAGGACGCCATGATAGGCTCGCTGGTTGCCGCGTTACTGTTTGAGCTGGGCAAAAAGGGCTTTGCCCTCTATATCACCATGTTCCCTTCTTACCAGCTGATTTACGGCGTACTGGCGGTGATCCCCATATTATTTGTCTGGGTCTACTGGACCTGGTGTATCGTGTTGCTGGGGGCGGAAATTACCGCCTCGCTGGGCGACTACCGTAAATTGCGACAGGCTGCAGAGCAGGAAGAACTGGAAGAACAATGATTGCATTAATTCAGCGCGTTACCCGTGCCAGCGTCACCGTGGAGGGTGAGGTGACGGGTGAAATTGGTCCCGGACTTTTGGTGTTGCTGGGTGTCGAAAAAGAAGATAACGAACAGAAAGCGAATCGCCTGTGCGAGCGTGTATTAGGGTATCGAATTTTCAGTGACGAGCAGGGCAAGATGAACCTGAACGTCCAGCAGGCGGGCGGCAGCCTGCTGGTGGTGTCTCAATTTACGCTGGCTGCTGACACGGAACGCGGGATGCGTCCGAGCTTCTCCGGTGGCGCAGCGCCACAGCAGGCCGAAGCCCTTTATGAATATTTTGTCGAGCGCTGCAAACAACAAGGTATCGACGCCCCAACCGGGCGATTCGCCGCCGATATGCAGGTTTCGCTAATTAATGACGGGCCGGTGACGTTCTGGCTGCAGGTGTAAGCCTCGCCATCCGGCTCGCGCAACGAGAGAATAATGTATGTACCACCTTCGTGTGCCACAAACAGAAGAAGAACTAGATCGTTATTATCAGTTCCGCTGGGAAATGTTGCGTAAACCGCTTCACCAGCCAAAAGGTTCAGAGCGTGATGCCTGGGATGCAATGGCGCATCACCAGATGGTGGTCGATGAAGAGGGAAATACCGTTGCCGTGGGCCGTCTTTACATTAATGCCGATAATGAAGCCGCGATTCGCTTTATGGCGGTTCACCCGTCGGTGCAGGATAAAGGCTTAGGGACGCTGGTAGCTATGGCACTGGAATCCGTGGCGCGCCAGGAAGGCGTTAAGCGCGTAACCTGTAGCGCACGTGAAGATGCCGTCCCGTTTTTTGCCAAGCTTGGCTTTGTGAACCAGGGGGAAATTACCACCCCGCAAACCACGCCGGTACGCCACTTCCTGATGATCAAGCCGGTCGCCACGCTTGACGATATCCTTCACCGGGGCGACTGGTGTGGGCAGCTTCAACAGGCGTGGTACGAACATATTCCGCTGAGCGAGAAAATGGGCGTGCGTATTCAGCAGTACACTGGGCAAAAATTTATCACCACGATGCCGGAAACGGGCAACCAAAACCCGCACCACACGCTCTTCGCGGGGAGTTTGTTCTCGCTGGCCACGTTAACCGGCTGGGGGCTTATCTGGCTGATGCTGCGTGAGCGTCATTTGGGCGGGACGATTATTCTGGCCGATGCCCATATCCGTTATAGCAAACCGATCACCGGAAAACCGGGGGCAACGGCCGACCTCGGGTCACTGAGTGGTGATTTGGACAGGCTGGCCCGGGGCCGCAAAGCTCGTGTAGCGCTTGAGGTCGAGCTTTACGGGAATGACACGCCCGGTGCGGTGTTTGAGGGCGTCTACCTGGTGCTGCCTGCTAAACCGTTCGGCCCTCTGGAAGAGGGCGGAAACGAAGAGGAATAGGTCAGGATGCAGGCTACGCGCCGGGCACATCTCCGTTACGCATAGTCTGCTGGATCTGTTGCCCACTGGCGCTGGTGGCCTGCAAGGTACCATTTACGGTGGGCTTCAGCGCACTGCCTGCGGCCATCTGACCGGTCACCGAAAGCTGCAGATTTCCGTTCCCCTCCAGCGGCAGAGCAGGCCAGCCCCAGGCGTGCAACACATTCACCGGCACGCTCTGGCCCTTCAGGCTAACGCTCACTGCTCGCTGTGGCGTCTGGCTCACGTTTGCCGTGGCTTCCAGTAAGCCTTCACCCGCGAACGCACTTAGCTCCGTTATCGCCACCTGGCTCTGATTCGCCGTTAGCGACAGCGACGGGCGCCGCACGTCAACGCGGTTAAAGGTGGCGGCCGCGGCATTAAACGAGGCATTGCCGGACCAGATACCCCACTGATGATCCCGTACCAGTTGGATATTTGTTGCGGTGCCATCCAGCCCGGTGAGCTGGAATGGCCATGCCGGGTCGATATCGATAATCAGATTACGGTTAGCGGAGAATTTTTTCACCGTGACGCTGTTCAGCCAGTCAGGCAGTTTCTCCATCCACAGGGTCTTCCAGTTGGATGGGAGTGTGTATTCCAGCCCGCCCACGACCACTTCATCCATCACCGTTTGATTGCCGTCGCGTAACCATTGCCCGGAAGCACGAACCAGGCCGCCCTCCCAGCGTGAACTAAATTGCCGGAGTGTGGCACCTGCCGGGGCAAAATCGACGTTTACGATCGGATCCTGCAAATGCAGCGAGCCATTGATGAATTCGCTGGCGTTCATCGATAGCTGGCCGTCATCGCTTTGCCATCCCCCGTTTGCCAGCGTCAGATTCCGCAGGCTAAGGGCGAGGTCGCTTACCGCCCACTCTTTCCCTTCCAGCCGCGCATCGGTTATTTCAAGGCGATCGATAGTTAATGAGGGAACAGATGTTACTGGCGCAAGAAAATCGGTGAGTGATTTTGCCGTTTGCAGACGAATGTCATTGAGGCGCAGGTTGCCCACCTGCCACGAGCCGTCGGCATTGCGGTGGGCATTGCCCGTCAGCGAGCCGCGAGCAACGTCCGCCCCGATAGTGGTCAGCGTGACCTGTTCATTATCCAGGTTTCCCTGCAGCAGGACGTTGCTGGCGTTGATGCCATTGAGCGTCAATGAGCCAGCGCTGAAGGCAATAGTCGCTTTATTCCCCAGCACTTTTCCCGCTTGAGGCTGCCAGGGTGAAACACCACCTTCAACGCGCTGGGCGCTGAGATCCCACTCGCTATCAGGGCTGTTAATAGCCATATCCTGCAATTGCAGTCTATCTGCCTCGAGTGGGAGTGGTACGGCGTTTGCGCTGAGGTTCAGCGTGCCTTGCTGGAGCAAAATGGTGTCAACGTAGAGAGGCTGGGTGAACTGTCGCGTACTCAGGCCGATATCCACATTCTTTGCTACAAGCGTAGCGGGCTGGCCGGCGCGGCCAAAAGTAACGTTATGGAACACCAGATGGGTGGGCGAAGACCAGTCATGCGCCATCTCATTGAAAGAGAGGTGGTAATTCGTCTTTTCATTCACCCAACTGCTGATTTGGCCCGCGCCCCAGCGGGTTTGCAGCAGGATGTAAAAGGCAACCAGCGCCAGTATCACAAGGCCCAACAGGATAAGAACCAGCTTTCCGAGGAATTTCATTGCCTTCCACCCCTTTCAGTTTCGCTAAGGGTGTTATGCCCGATTTACCGGCGTAGCTCAAGGAGGGGATTGTCAAAGGAGATTTCGCGCCGGCAAAAAATCATTGCCGGCGCGTGAGAGGATTATTCTTTTTCTGGCGGGAAAATCAGGTTCAGCACGATGGCAGTGATCCCACCGGCAGCAATGCCTGAAGAGAGCAGGGTTTTCAGCCAGTCAGGCGCGAACTGAAGGATCAGCGGCTGCTGGGACACGCCAAGGCCAACGGCGAGCGACAGGGCGATAATCATAATCGCACGGCGGTTCAGCGGTTCGCGGGAGACAATACGTACCCCGGAAGCGGCAATGGTACCGAACATCACAATCGTTGCGCCGCCAAGAACTGGCTCAGGGATGTGCTGCACGAAGCCGCTTACAGCCGGGAACAGACCAAGCACGATCAGCATCAACGCGACAACAAAACCGACATAGCGACTGGCAACGCCGGTCAGCTGAATGACACCGTTATTCTGACCAAAGCAGGAATTCGGGAAGGTATTAAACACGGCAGAAACGCAGGAGTTGAGGCCGTTTGCCAGCACGCCGCCCTTGAGGCGCTTCATGTACAGCGGGCCGGAAACAGGCTGCTCCGATACGTCGGAGGTGGCGGTGATATCGCCGATGGTTTCCAGTGAGGTCACCATAAACACCAACATAAGCGGGATCAGCAGGCTCCAGTCGATACCAAGCCCGTAATACAACGGTGTAGGAACCATGATGAGGTCGGTGTTCGTGGCCTGAGTCGTGGCTGGCAGCATGCCCAGCGCCCAGGCGAGCAGATAACCCACGGCCATGGCGATGACCAGGGATGCGACGCGCAGGTACGGATTACGCTGGCGGTTCAGCAGGATTATCACCAGCAGAACGGCGCCCGCCAGCAGCAGATTTTTTGGTGCGCCAAAAGTATGATCGGCCATGGCGCCATAGCCACCGCCGATAGAAGTCAGCCCAACTTGAATCAGGGACAGACCGATAATCATGACCACCACGCCGGAAACCAGAGGGGTAATAATGCGGCGAGCAAGATGCAGCACGCGTGAAATCAGCATTTCTGTGCAACTGGCAAGCATCAGGGTGCCGAACAGCGCTGCCATCATCGTCGGCACGTCCGCACCGCCGTTTTTCAGCGCCATACCGCCCATAATCAGCGGTGAAACAAAGTTAAAGCTGGTGCCCTGAATCGACAGCAGGCCTGAACCTACCGGGCCCCAGGCTTTGATTTGAATAATCGAAGCCACGCCAGAGGCAAATAAAGACATGCTGATAATGTGCTGAGTGTCCGATGCCGGTAATCCCAGGGCCTGGCAAATTAATAAAGCCGGGGTAATCACCGCCACAAACATCGCCAGCAGGTGCTGGCAGGCGGCGAAAAGCGTTTGTGGAAGCGGCGGGCGATCTTCAAGGCGATAGATTAGTTCGCTCGGATGAGTCTGCGCAACCGGTTGCGCATTTTCTGACTCTACGGCATTGACGGACATCAGAGGTATCTCATGGCTGGAAAAGCGCTGATTTTAACGGACTGAACGGTAAAAGCAAACGATTGCTAGTCTGGGATGATAAGAGCGAAATGTCATAAATTGAGCATTAGTTATAACGAAGGCGCATTTTTTGGTTAAAATGTGCCGGCTGATTTCATCCATGAAGGAAATAACAGCGAAGGATAATTAAGCGCGCGACCGATCGATGCGCAATAAAAGGAGCACTGCAATGTTTCATCTTGATACCCTTTCTACTCTGGTGGCCGCCACGTTAGTCCTGCTTCTTGGGCGTAAAATGGTCCACTCAGTCCCTTTTCTCAAAAAATACACTATTCCTGAACCCGTAGCTGGTGGGCTACTGGTGGCGATCGCCCTGCTTGTCCTGAAAAAAAGCATGGGCTGGGAAATCGAGTTTGATATGAGCCTCAAAGATCCTTTGATGCTCGCTTTCTTCGCCACCATCGGCCTGAATGCCAATATCGCCAGTTTGCGCAAGGGCGGGAAAGTCGTGGGGATTTTCCTGTTTATCGTCGTTGGGCTGCTGATCATGCAGAACGCTATTGGCATCGGTATGGCCAGCATGCTGGGGCTCGATCCGCTGATGGGGCTGCTGGCAGGTTCGATAACGTTGTCCGGTGGGCACGGTACCGGTGCAGCCTGGGGCAAACTCTTTACCGAGCAATATGGCTTCCAGAATGCGACGGAAGTCGCTATGGCCTGTGCGACCTTTGGCCTGGTGCTGGGCGGTTTAATTGGCGGCCCGGTTGCCCGCTACCTGGTTAAACATTCGTCTACACCGAATGGTGCGCCTGAAGACAACGAGATCCCCGGCGCGTTTGAAAAGCCTGATGTCGGGCGAGTCATTACCTCTTTGGTGCTGATTGAAACCATCGCATTGATTGCTATCTGCCTGACGGCCGGGCGCGTTGTGGCGGGATTATTACAGGGCACAGCGTTTGAGCTGCCGACATTTGTCTGCGTGCTGTTTATTGGTGTGATTCTTAGTAATTTACTTGCGGCCGTGGGCTTCTATCGGGTCTTCGAACGGGCGGTTTCCGTATTGGGCAACGTTTGCCTGTCGCTGTTTCTGGCGATGGCGTTAATGAGCCTTAAACTTTGGGAACTGGCCTCTCTGGCGTTACCGATGCTGGCTATTCTGGCCGTACAAACGTTGTTTATGGCGCTGTACGCCATTTTTGTCACCTGGCGTTTGATGGGCAAAAACTACGATGCAGCGGTTCTGGCCGCCGGTCACTGTGGGTTTGGCATGGGCGCCACACCGACGGCGATTGCTAATATGCAGGCAATTACCGAGCGATTTGGCCCGTCCCATATGGCATTTTTGGTGGTGCCGATGGTGGGGGCGTTCTTTATCGACATCGTGAATGCGGTGGTGATCAAGCTGTTCCTGATGCTGCCGCTGTTTGCTTAAGCGTTGGAGTAACGTTCGGTTTCCGGCATCCAGCGTTCGATCAGCGCCTTAGCCTGTTCAGGATAGCGTTCGTGAATATGGCGCGCCAGGCGCTGAACCTGCGGGATCATCCCCTGGTCCCGCAGCAGGTCGGCCACCTTGAATTCTGCGTTACCCGTCTGGCGAGTCCCTAGCAGCTCGCCAGGCCCGCGGATCTCCAGGTCTTTTTGCGCAATCACAAAACCATCGTTGCTGTCTCTTAGCACCTGCAGGCGAAGCTGTGCCGTTTTGGATAGCGGGGATTTATACAGCAGCACGCAGTGAGAGGCTACTGCGCCACGGCCAACACGGCCACGCAGCTGGTGGAGTTGCGCAAGCCCTAAACGTTCAGGGTTTTCGATGATCATCAGGCTGGCGTTCGGTACATCCACGCCGACTTCGATCACCGTGGTGGCGACCAGAAGATGCAGTTCACCCTGCTTGAAGGCCTGCATCACCGCCTGTTTTTCCTGCGGCTTCATGCGACCGTGTACCAGGCCAACGTTAAGCTCCGGCAGGGCGGTTTTTAACTCTTCCCAGGTCACTTCTGCAGCCTGGGCTTCCAGCAATTCAGACTCTTCAATCAGCGTACAAACCCAATATGCCTGACGTTTTTCGTCGCGACAGGCGTGGCGTACCCGCTCGATTATTTCGCTGCGGCGTGTGTCTGCTATTGCTACCGTCGTGACTGGTGTTCGTCCCGGCGGTAGTTCATCGATGACGGATGTGTCGAGGTCGGCATAGGCGGTCATCGCCAGCGTGCGCGGAATCGGCGTTGCGGTCATGATCAGCTGATGTGGGTGGAAGCCCTGAATCTGGCCTTTTTCCCACAGCGCCAGGCGTTGGTGCACGCCAAAACGGTGCTGCTCATCAATGATGACCAACGCCAGCCCGGCAAACTGAACCTGCTCCTGGAAAATAGCGTGAGTGCCAACCACCATCGAAACCTGGCCGCTGGCGATGGCTTCCTGTTGCGCAATTCGGGCTTTGCCTTTTTGCTTCCCGGCCAGCCAGCCTACCTCGATTCCTAGTGGTTCAAACCACTGACGGAAGTTATTCGCGTGCTGTTCCGCAAGCAACTCGGTGGGGGCCATCAGGCCAACCTGCTTGCCGTGTGCGATGGCACGAAGGGCTGCCAGTGCGGCAACCAGTGTTTTACCGGAGCCTACATCGCCCTGCACCAGACGCATCATGGGCACATCCAGCGCCATATCGCGCTCTATTTCTGCAACCACCCGTTCCTGAGCCCCGGTAGGCTTAAAGGGAAGGGCAGCAAGCAACTGGTTTTTTAGCTCGTCGTGGTTCACCAGAGGCAGAGCATGGTAGCGTTGTGCCCCGGCTCGTAGCGCCAGCATACTCAAATTATGGGCAAGCAGTTCTTCAAGGATCAGTCTTTGCTGCGCGGGATGTTTGCCGGTTTCCAGATCGGCCAGTTTCATGTCCGGCGGCGGTCTGTGCAAGGTGCGTAATGCTTCCGGCAGGCTCATCATGCCCTGGCTAAGTTCGGCGGGCAGGAGCTCGGTAATCGCGCAGGTATCCAGCAGCTCAAGCGCCTGATCGGTCAACTTACGCAGCGTGGCCTGGCGGATGCCCTCGGTCGTCGGGTAAACCGGCGTGAGCGTTTCCTGCAGATCCGGCGTGCTAAGATCGCCCTGAATGCGGTATTCAGGGTGGAACATCTCGGCGCCGTATTTGCCTCGTTTGGCTTCACCGTAGGCGAGCACGCGCTTGCCGGCGGAAAGGCTGTTTTTCATCGCGGCGTTGAAATTGAAGAAACGCATCGTGAGGATGCCGGTGCCGTCGCTAATCTGGCAGGTCATCATCCGGCGGCCGCCGAAGGTGATATTGCTGTTCAGCACTTCGCCTTCCACCGTGGCGTACAGACCTGGTTGAAGGTCGTTAATGGCGTAAAGATGGGTTCGGTCTTCGTAGCGAAGTGGCAGATGCAGCAGCAAATCCTGGATGGTATGCAGGCCGATTTTGGCCAGCTTGCCGCTCTGGCTGGCGCCCACTCCGGCAAGCGTGCTTAGCGGTATGGCATCCAGCAGGCGGCCTTTCATGGCTTATTTCGCCGACTGCATCGTGGCCCACCATGCGGCATCAGCTTCTATCTCACCCTGCTGATTCACATGTGGGTACGGTAAGCCTTTCCTGCGGGAAACGTTCGCCAGCACAGGGTAGCCACCTTCAAATAACAGCCTCTGTTGCTCAGCTTCCGGTAACGTACTGTTTTCACGCTGATACATGCCTGCGTTTTGGCGCTGGCGCTGGGCTTCGTACAGAATTAGCGCTGAGGCGACGGACACGTTCAGGGACTGCACCATACCGATCATAGGAATGATAATGTCCTGGTCGGCAAGCGCGAGCGCCTCTTCGGTAATGCCGGTTTTTTCCTGCCCCATCAAAATGCAGGTGGGGCGCGTGTAGTCTATCTCACGGAAGTCGACGGCTTTATCGGAAAGATGAGTGGCCAGAATTTGCATGCCGTTGCTTTTGAGCTGCCGGACGGCTTCGCCGATAGTTTTATGCGTTTTAACTTCAACCCAGGAATTACTGCCTGCGGCAGAAGATGCCATCGTGCGCATACGGCTTCCCGGCCAAACGGCGTGCACTTCATGCACGCCCACGGCATCGGCGGTACGGATAATAGCGGAGACGTTATGGGGCTTGTGCACCTGCTCCATACAAACGGTCAGGTCCGGCTGGCGTCTGGCGAGCATCTCGCAAATACGCGCATAACGTTGAGGATTCATAACTCTAGTTTCTGTTGCGGGTCACTTTAATCACATCTGGCATCACGCGGATCTTGCGCATGATGTTCGCCAGATGGACGCGATCCCGGGCTGTCAGGCGAATGAAGGCGCTGTATACGCGGCCGTCTTTCTCTTCGGTATTCAGGCTCTGGATGTTAGAGCCCGCAGTGTTGATTGCTGCGGTCAGGTTCGCCAGTGCACCCTGGTGGTTAAACATGTCCACCTTGATCTCGGTGATAAATTCCTGCTCGGTCTCTTTATCCCATTCCACGGCCATAAACTTCTCGGGCTCTTTCTGGTAGCCACGAATGTTTCGGCAAGACTCATGGTGGATAACCAGCCCTTTACCCGGGCTGACGTGAGCGACGATAGGATCTCCCGGAATCGGGCGGCAGCACTTGGCGAAGGTAATCAGAACGCCGTCTGCACCTTTGATTGGCAAGTTGCTGTGATTGGCTGCAGGCGCTGTGCCTGGCTGAGCAGCAACTGGCGATTCCCCCTGCAGATTTTTCGCCACGACGACGCTCATTGCGTTCCCGAGGCCAATTTCGGCCAGCAGGTCGTCAAGTGACGCAAGCTTCATGCGGTCCAGCTCACGCTGGAGATTTTCGGCCGGAATTTCAGCCAGTTTACGGCTGCCACCGAGCGCATGGTTGAGCAGGCGACGCCCTAAGCTAACGGAGTCATCACGCTTCAGGTTTTTCAGCATTTGGCGAATTTTGGCGCGTGCTTTGGAGCTGACGACAAAATTGAGCCATGCGGCGTTAGGACGCGCCCCCGGTGCGGTAATGATTTCGATAGTCTGCCCGCTGGTCAGCGACTGTGAAAGCGGATAAGGCTGGCGATCGACGCGTGCGCCCACGCAGGCGTGACCGATATCGGTATGTACCGCATAGGCGAAGTCCACCGGCGTTGCGCCTGCGGGCAGCTCTACAATGCGGCCTTCCGGGGTGAAAACGTAAATCTCATCCGGGAACAGATCGGATTTTACGCTCTCGATAAATTCAAACGAACTACCGGCACTTTGCTGCAGCTCAAGCAGGCTCTGCATCCAGCGTTGAGCGCGGATTTGTGCCGTCGTGCTGCTTTCGCCTTGCTCTTTATAAGCCCAGTGTGCAGCAACCCCCATTTCCGCCATCTGATCCATATCTTCAGTACGGATTTGCACTTCAACCGGGACGCCGTGCGGCCCAATCATTGAGGTGTGCAGAGACTGATAGCCGTTCGCTTTCGGGATGGCGATGTAGTCTTTCACCCGCCCAGGGCGAGGTTTATAGAGGCTGTGCATCTGCCCGAGAACGCGGTAGCAGGTATCCATGTCGTGGACAATGACGCGGAACGCGTAGATATCCATGATTGAATGGAAACGCTGCTCTTTGAGCGTCATCTTGCAGTAAATGGAGTAAAGGTGCTTTTCGCGACCGCTCACGCGACAGGCAATGCCTGCTTCCTGAAGACGTCCGTCGATTTCAGAGAGGATTTTTTGAATCATCTCTTTGCGGTTACCTCGCGCCGCTTTTACCACTTCTTTAATGACGCGGTAGCGGTTCGGATAAAGCGCTTCAAAGCCAAGCTCTTCCAGTTCGGTTTTCAGGTGGTGAATACCGAGGCGGTGAGCGAGTGGGCTATAAATTTCGAGGGTTTCACGGGCAATACGGCGGCGTTTATCCGGGCGCAATGACCCAAGCGTGCGCATATTGTGCGTGCGGTCGGCAAGCTTGATCAAAATGACGCGGATATCCTGCACCATCGCCATGATCATTTTGCGGAAGTTTTCGGCCTGAGCCTCTTTCTTATCGCGGAACTTCAGTTTATCTAGCTTAGAAACCCCTTCCACCAGTTCGGCAACGCTTTTGCCAAACAGCTGTTCCATATCCTGGTAGGTGGCCGGGGTGTCTTCGATCACGTCATGCAGAAGCGCTGCCATTAGCGTTTCATGGTCGAGTTTCATCTCGGCCAGGATACAGGCAACGGCGACGGGATGGGTGATATAGGGTTCACCGCTTGAACGTGTTTGTCCCTCGTGAGCATCACGTGCGACAAGGTATGCCTGCCGGAGGCGCTTGATTTGCTCCTCTGGCAGATAGTTTTGAATCAGCTGATTCAGGCTTTCAAACAGATACAAGGGCTACCCGCAGGCTAATTAACGACGACCTTCAGCAATAGCAGTCACGGCCTGCAGTTCTGCGGCTTCCTGCTCTTGCTGTTCCTGGCGCTCACGAACATCGAGAATCTGGTTGGTGATCAACCCTTCTTCGATTTCACGCAGTGCGATAACGGTCGTTTTATCGTTTTCTTCCGGTACCAGCGGATCTTTGCCGCCAACCTGCATCTGACGAGCGCGACGCGCGGCCACAAGTACCAGGTCAAAACGGTTACCAATTTTCTCTACAGCGTCCTGAACGGTTACGCGTGCCATAATTAAAATGCTCCACAGGTGAAGAAATGACTGGGCATGATACTGAAACTGGTGTCAGTCTGCCAATAGTTTGCTGATTAAAGCGTCATGTCGCATCTTTTGGCGACCCATTCGTAGACGCTCGGCACGAATGATTATCTTTAAATCAGACAGGGCAGTATCGAAGTCATCATTAACGATAAGGTAATCATACTCCGCATAGTGACTCATTTCTGCAACGGCTTGCGCCATGCGTTTTGCAATCACTTCTTCGCTATCCTGACCACGACCACGCAGGCGGCGGTCCAGCTCGTCTTTTGACGGCGGCAGAATAAAGATACTGCGGGATTGCGGCATTTTCTGACGAATTTGCTCTGCACCCTGCCAGTCGATATCCAAAAACACATCTACGCCGGTCGCCAGCACATTTTCGATCGCCTGGCGGGATGTACCGTAGTAGTTACCAAATACTTCCGCGTGCTCAAGGAAAGCGTCTTCCGCGATCATCTGCTGGAATTCGCCTTTGCTGACAAAGAAGTAATGTTCCCCGTGATTTTCACCTGGGCGTACACCACGAGTGGTGTGCGAAATGGAAACCTGGGTGTCATACAGCGGTTGTGTCTTTAACAAAGCCTGGATGAGGCTGGATTTACCCGCACCACTTGGAGCGGAAACAATATAAAGCGTGCCTTGAGCCATGAGTTCTAACTTAATCGGTATGCATAAAGGGAAGAGCGTCTACCGGCATATTATACACGCCGTTGCCTCAGTACGTAGGTTTTGTCATTGCCAGGTACGTTTTTTCTCGTGTTTTACGCGATGTTTTCCACCTTTTTGTCATTCTCTATGCAACGAGATAAGTTTTTAGGGACGTATCTCGTACGCAGGATCTTTCATGCTCGTGATTGACGCGGGACACGGTTATACCTCCACCGAGAAAGGAAATGGAGGGTGGTATGAAAGGGGGCGTGTTAGCAGTTTTTGTCATTTTACTGGGGATTTCATCTACGGTAACGGCATCGTGTCCAGCATGGTCTGATGTCAGAACACAGAAGGAGATTGAACGCCTTACGCACCAGCTATCTCTTTGGGATGACGCCTATTACCAGCAGGGTAAGAGTTTGGTGAGCGATGCCGTTTACGATGACTTAAGGGAGACACTGTCAGTCTGGCGGCGCTGCATTAAACAGGGACAAGAGGCAGAATCTGCAAGGATGGAAACAGCAGGAAACTCGTCTCACCCCGTTGCGCATACAGGGCTGAAAAAGTTACCGGATAAACGCGCAGTCGAGTTATGGGCTGCAGGCCGACAGAACTTATGGGTACAGCCCAAAGTAGATGGGGTGGCTATTACATTGGTCTATCAGCAAGGGCGGCTGGTGAAAATGCTAAGCCGTGGAAATGGTGTTAAAGGAGAGGACTGGACATACAAAGCTGCCGGTATTAATGCCATACCACTTCATCTAGCCGGGCCACTTGCGAACAGCGTATTGCAAGGCGAGCTTTTCCTGAAACAGGAGGGCCATATTCAAAGCCAGGCCGGAGGCGTGAATGCGAGATCTAAAGTTGCCGGGGAAATGCTTCGCACCGGCAAGGTTAGCGATCCAGGCGCGCTGGGCATTTTTATCTGGGCCTGGCCTGATGGCCCTGAAAGCCTTGTTGAAAAAGGCAATATATTACGTGACGCAGGATTTTCTCTGACTGCTCTATGGTCCCGGCCTGTAGCAAACATTGATGAAATTGCCCGCTTGCGAGAGGGGTGGTTTCGTCAGCCACTTCCCTTTGTCACGGATGGCATTGTGATTCGTCAGGAACGTGAACCTGAGGCTAAATTCTGGCAGCCGGGGCAGGGGGAGTGGGCCATCGCGTGGAAATATCCTCCTGCTGAGCAAATCGCGGTGGTTCGTAGCGTTGATTTTGCCGTGGGACGAACGGGTAAGGTGTCCGTCGTGCTTGAATTGGAAGAGGTTCAGCTCGACGATAAACGTGTTCGACGGGTGAATATCGGTTCACTAAAACGCTGGCAGGAATGGGATGTTGTGGCCGGTGATAAAGTAAAAATAAGTCTGGCGGGACAGGGAATACCTCGAATGGACGAAGTCGTCTGGCGCGTCAGCCAGCGAGACACATCCATACCGGAGATGGTGGCTTTTACACCGGTGACTTGCCTTTATGCTTCGTCTGAATGCGCAGAACAATTTATTGCCCGTCTGACGGGGATGAGCCAAAAGCGAGTTCTGGATTTGGCCGGCGTGAGTCAAAGCACCTGGCGGCATCTACACATGACGTCACGCTTTCAGCACATTTTTTCATGGCTGGAACTGAACAGAATGACGTTGTCTGGTTTACCGGGAATTTCAGTGAAAAAAGCCGAGCTGTTATGGCATCAGTTTTCTCTGTCCCGAAAACAGCCGTTTATTCGCTGGGTATTAGCCTTAGGGATGCCACTGCCGCGAAGTGCGCATGCCGTTCTTAAAGACAAACACTGGCAACAGCTTGGCGGCTGGGATCAGTCCCGATGGCAAACTTTACCCGGTGTGGGGGCTAAGCGGGCCAGGCAGTTAGTCGATTTTATGAAGCATCCACAGGTAGTCGCCCTTGCCGCCTTCCTTGGCCAGCATAACATCCCGGGTTTTGGTCATCAGTGATCGGCGTGCTTGTAATGAAATACGGGTAGCCCAAGCCGCAGACGCAGCGCCAATAGCCGAGTGCTAAAGCCGAATAATAAGGTTGCTATCACCACGACGTCATGGCTACTGACGTAGTGCTGCAGCGCGATATACAGCACGGCTGAAGCAAAGGCGATACCGGCGTACAGTTCTTTCTGGAACACGAGGGGAATTCGTTTGCAGAACATATCCCTCAGTACCCCACCAAAGACGCCGGTAACAACGGCGGCAATGGTCGCAATGATTGGTCCTTCGCCCATATCCAGAGCAACCTGCGCACCGATAATAGAAAAGACAACGAGACCCAGCGCATCCAGTACCAAAAAGAGTTTGCGCAGGTGTGGCATTACGGGAGCCATGATGGTTGTGAGTACTGCCGCAACGGCAACAATCACTACGTATTCAGGGTGTTTCACCCAGCCGAGGGGATAGTGGCCCAGCAGAATATCGCGAACAGAACCACCGCCCAGCGCCGTGGCAGTGGCGATAATAATGACGCCAAACGTATCCATGCGACGGCGCCCGGCGGCCAGTGCCCCGGTCATGGCTTCCGCCGTAATACCAATCAAATAAAGAATGTGTAGCAGCATGTTTGTCCCCTCAGAATACCGGCAGAGGGTAACGTTTTGTGCACCACGTCACGATTGAGATTTTCTAAGTTGACTGAATATGGATTAGTTTAATTTATCCGAAATATAAAATTTATCCTTTGTATTTGGGTTTTGTCAGTTTCTTTTTGAATTAAATGGATTAGTAGAATTATTTAAGGAGGCGCAATGAAGATATCGGCGATGTTAAAAGCGCTAGCAAATGGCGTCAATCCAGAAACTGGAGAGGTGCTTGGCGCTGAATCAACGGCCAATAAGCCGGAAGCGATAAGAATGCTGTTTGCCCTGGCGGAGGAGCTGTTGGTGAGCCCGGAAAAACCGAAAAAATCCAGGCTAACACCTGAGGAGAGGCAGCAGCGTAACCTTGCCGAAGGGCGGCCGGCTAAGTCTCACTTTCCCTGGGCTGAAGAAGAGAAACAGATCCTCGCAGAGCGCTTTGAGCAAACTGGCACTATCGAAACCCTGGGGGATGAGTTTGAACGTTCTCCGAGAGCGGTAGCTATTCAGCTTGAAAAGATGGGGCTTATTACTGCGGAACAACTGTTGGCGTACACCTAGTACACATCAAAAGAAAAAGCCTGCTGAACGCAGGCTTATGTCACGCTATTCGATGTTCTGAATCTGTTCGCGCATCTGCTCGATCAGGACTTTCAGCTCGATAGCTGAATTGGTCACGTCGGCATTGATAGACTTGGAGGCCAGCGTATTCGACTCGCGGTTAAACTCCTGCATCATAAAGTCGAGGCGACGGCCAACGGCTTCTTTCTTTTTCAGGATGTTGTAGGTCTCTTTGACGTGGGCTTCCAGACGGTCCAGCTCTTCCGCGACGTCAATGCGCTGTGCCATCAGCACCAATTCTTGTTCAAGGCGGTTGTTCTCAAGCTGAACTTCGGCCTCTTCCAGCTTGTTAACCAGGCGCTCGCGCTGCCATTTCACCACTTCTGGCATTTGAGCACGGACTTTAATCACTTCGGCGCTGACGCCTTCCAGACGTTGTTCAATCAGCCCTTTCAGGGCCTGGCCTTCGGTCTCTCGGGCAACAATAAAGTCGTCCAGGGCGCCATCAAGAGCGGAAAGGATTTCAGCGGTAATCGCATCAAGATCCTGCTCCTGAGCTGCCATCACGCCTGGCCAGCGAAGAATATCAACCGGATTGATTTCGCCTTCATCGCTTTGCATTTTGACCCAGTTAGCGGCCTCAACCAGCTGCTTAGCCAGCTTTTCATTAAGGATCAGCGAGCCTTGTGCACGAGCGTCAGGCTCAAAGCGCAGGTTGCACTCAATTTTGCCGCGGGTGAGACGGTTGCGAATGCGTTCGCGAGCGACGGGCTCAAGACTGCGGAACTGTTCCGGCATGCGGATATACGTTTCGAGATAGCGCTGGTTTACCGAGCGTAATTCCCAGGAGGCGGAGCCCCATTCACCTTTTACTTCACGCCGGGCGTAGGCGGTCATACTGCGGATCATAGTACGTACCCGTTTTCAGCTAATGTATGGGGGGATTATAGCCATCAGGGGTCTTGCAGGATAGGAATAAGCGCCTGAAGTCCGTATAATGCGCAGCCACATTCGTTTTAGCCGGAGAAAGCCCATGCGTCCATCAGGTCGTAGCGCCGAACAAGTGCGCCCAGTTACCCTGACCCGTCATTACACTAAACACGCTGAAGGCTCCGTGCTTGTCGAGTTCGGTGATACCAAAGTGCTGTGCACCGCGACCCTTGAAGAAGGCGTGCCTCGCTTTCTGAAAGGCCAGGGGCAGGGCTGGATCACCGCTGAATACGGCATGCTGCCGCGTGCAACCCATAGCCGCAATGCCCGTGAAGCGGCAAAAGGTAAACAGGGTGGCCGTACTCTCGAGATTCAACGTCTCATCGCCCGTTCATTACGCGCGGCGGTGGACCTAAAAGCATTAGGTGAATTTACGATCACCCTGGATTGCGATGTTCTGCAGGCTGATGGCGGTACCCGCACCGCTTCTATCACCGGTGCCTGCGTAGCACTGGCCGATGCGTTAAACGGCCTGGTCGCTTCTGGCAAGCTGAAAACTAACCCAATGAAAGGGATGGTGGCGGCGGTTTCCGTTGGTATCGTCAACGGTGAAGCTCTCTGCGATCTGGAATATGTCGAAGACTCGGCAGCCGAAACCGACATGAATGTTGTCATGATGGAAGACGGGCGCATGATTGAGGTGCAGGGTACTGCGGAAGGCGAGCCGTTCTCCCACGAAGAGCTATTGGCGCTGCTGGCGCTGGCTCGAGGGGGAATTGATTCCATCATCGCGTCGCAGAAGGCGGCGTTAGAAAATTAATTTTTTAAAAGCGACTGAGAAGTCGCTTTTTTTATGTCCGTGTCACAATGCTAAGGAGCAAATCCATGAAACCGTATCAGCGCCAGTTTATTGAGTTTGCGCTTAACAAACAGGTACTCAAGTTTGGCGAATTCACGCTGAAATCCGGGCGCACCAGCCCCTATTTCTTCAACGCCGGGCTGTTTAATACCGGGCGCGATCTGGCGTTATTAGGGCGTTTCTATGCCGCTGCTCTGATGGACTCCGGCATCGATTTTGATCTGCTTTTTGGTCCGGCCTATAAAGGCATTCCTATTGCGACAACGACAGCAGTTGCGCTGGCTGAGCACCACGAGCGCGATGTGCCTTACTGCTTTAACCGCAAAGAAGCGAAAGATCATGGCGAAGGCGGTAACTTGGTGGGCAGTGCGCTTCAGGGCCGAATCATGCTGGTGGACGATGTGATAACTGCCGGGACCGCTATTCGTGAGTCAATGGAGATCATTGCCGCTAACGGTGCTAGCCTTGCCGGGGTGCTTATTTCTCTCGACCGCCAGGAGCGTGGCCGTGCGGATATTTCCGCCATTCAGGAAGTTGAGCGTGACTATCAGTGCAAAGTCATTTCGATCATTACACTCAAAGACCTGATTTCTTATCTGGAAGAGAAGCCAGAAATGGCGGACAAGCTGGCGGCAGTACGTAAATATCGCGAAGAGTTCGGCGTCTAAGTCGGGATATAAATAAGGGCCTTCCGGCCCTTCAGACTGCTGACTAACCCCACTGTTTTTTGGTGGGGTTCTGTTTTTGAGCGACCGCAGGTCGCGATCGCGATATTTTTTCTCTCACCCTGCCAGCGTTTTCAGCCACAGCCTCCGGGCCACATATCCCCTCATGAAGGCCGTCACCATGCTAAAAAGCCAGCAAAGATGCGCCAGCAGCGCCAT
>NZ_FXAS01000037.1:0-36410 GCF_900177785.1 Cedecea sp. NFIX57
ATGGCGCTGCTGGCGCATCTTTGCTGGCTTTTTAGCATGGTGACGGCCTTCATGAGGGGATATGTGGCCCGGAGGCTGTGGCTGAAAACGCTGGCCAGGTGAAGAGAAAAAAATCGCGATCGCGACCTGCGGTCGCTCAAAAACAGAACCCCACCGAAAAACAGTGGGGTTCGTCAGCAGTCTGAGCCCGGTTAAACCGGGCTTTTTTTTTCCGCCATCCTCTCTATACTCTGCCGCAAATATCGAAAGCCTCGAGAAACCCCATGCAAAAGAAATCCATCTACGTTGCCTACACCGGCGGTACTATCGGGATGCAGCGTTCTGAACACGGCTACATTCCTGTTTCCGGCCACCTGCAGCGCCAGCTGGCGATGATGCCTGAATTCCATCGCCCGGAAATGCCGGACTTCACGATCCACGAATACGATCCGCTGATGGACTCTTCGGACATGACGCCCGAAGACTGGCAGCACATTGCCGACGACATCAAAGCCCACTACGACGAGTACGACGGTTTCGTGATCCTGCACGGCACGGATACCATGGCGTTTACCGCCTCGGCGCTCTCCTTCATGCTGGAGAATCTCAGCAAGCCGGTGATCGTCACGGGGTCGCAGATCCCGCTGGCAGAGCTGCGTTCTGACGGGCAAATCAACCTGCTCAATTCGCTGTACGTGGCGGCCAACTACCCAATCAACGAAGTGACGCTGTTCTTCAACAATCGTCTCTACCGCGGGAACCGCACCACCAAAGCCCATGCCGACGGCTTTGATGCCTTTGCCTCCCCTAACCTTGCGCCGCTGCTGGAAGCCGGGATCCACATCCGTAAGCTGAATACGCCCCCAGCCCCGCACGGCGAAGGCGAACTGATTGTTCACCCGATCACGCCGCAGCCGATTGGCGTGGTCACCATCTATCCAGGCATTTCTGCCGACGTCGTGGGCAACTTCCTGCGTCAGCCGGTGAAAGCGCTGATTCTACGTTCTTACGGCGTGGGGAATGCCCCGCAGCAGGGCGCGTTCATTAAAGAGTTGCAGGAAGCCAGCGCGCGCGGCATCGTGGTGGTTAACCTCACGCAGTGTATGTCCGGCAAAGTGAACATGGGCGGCTATGCCACCGGCAACGCGCTGGCGCAGGCCGGCGTTATCAGCGGGTTCGATATGACGGTAGAAGCGACACTAACCAAGCTTCACTACCTGCTGAGCCAGGGCCTGGATGCTCAGGCGATCCGTGATGCGATGTCGCAAAACCTGCGTGGTGAACTCACTCCTGACGAATAAGGAACGCCAATGGCGCAACGTGCGTTGCTGTTGATTGATTTGCAAAACGATTTTTGTGCCGGTGGCACGCTTGCCGTCCCGGAAGGTGACAGCACCGTCGAGGTCGCTAACCAGCTTATCGAGCTGTTTCACGCCCGCGATGAAAGCGTGGTAGCAACCCAGGACTGGCACCCGGCAAAGCATGGAAGTTTCGCCAGCACACAAGGCACTGAGCCTTTTTCTGAGGGCATGCTCGACGGCCTGGCGCAAACCTGGTGGCCCGATCACTGCATTCAGAACAGCGAAGGGGCAAAGCTTCACCCGCTGCTGAAGGCTTCCGGCGTCGATAAGATCGTCTATAAAGGCCAAAATCCGGCTATCGACAGCTACAGCGCGTTTTTCGATAACGGCCACCGGCAGCAAACCGAACTGGATGCCTGGCTGCGCGAGCACGACATCCGCAGCCTTGTTGTGCTGGGGCTGGCAACGGATTTCTGCGTGAAATTTACGGTGCTGGACGCGCTGGCGCTGGGTTATGAAGTGACTGTCATCACCGATGGCTGTCGCGGCGTGAACCTGCAACCCCAGAGTAGCCTGGAAGCTTTCCAGGAGATGGCGGTTAAAGGCGCCACGTTAATGACTTTCGCCGATTTTACCTGCCAATAATTGTAGGGGCGGCACCCGCCCCACACTTTTGTATCGATTCCGCTCACAATCTACGCTTTTTTTGCTCGCCCTCACCTGGGAGCGCTCTCATAATCATATTCAGTGAATTTATTCAGCACGTTAGCTGATTTCGCTTTCCGCCGTTTTCGTCTGTTAAGCGTGGCCGGGGAGCTTTTATGTTGTGCCCGTCAAAGAGGAATCATTATGTCATTCACACGTAAAATGTTACCGCTGGTGGCCGCGGTGACGCTCGCCTGCAGCGGTGTTGCACAGGCTGAATCTTTGCTTTCCGTGGGTTACTTCAACGGCGGCGGCGACGTCACTGCCGGTCCGGGTGGGGATATTAATAAGCTTGATGTTCGCCAGATAACCCACCTCAATTACTCCTTTGGCCTGATTTATAACGATGAGAAAGGCGAAACCAACGAAGCCCTGAAAGACTCGTCAAAGCTGCACCAAATTTATCTTTCCCCGAAAGTTGTTTCTGACCTTGAAACCCTCCCGACACTGCGTAAACAGAACCCACAGCTGAAAATATTACTGTCCGTTGGCGGCTGGGGCGCTCGCGGTTTCTCTGCCGCGGCTGCAACGCCAGAAAACCGTGCGGTGTTTATCCGCTCCGTGCAGGAAGTGATGGACAAATATGGCCTGGACGGGATCGATCTCGACTGGGAATTCCCGGTAAATGGCGCATGGGGCCTGGTGGATAAGCTGGACGCCGATCGGGATAATTTCACCGCTCTGCTGAAAGAGCTGCGCAAAGCCGTGGGCGACAAAAAACTGGTCACCATTGCCGTCGGTGCCAATGCCGAAAGCCCGAAAAGCTGGGTTGACGTAAAAGCTATTGCGCCGGTGCTGAACTACATCAACCTGATGACCTACGACATGGCGTACGGCACGCAGTACTTCAACTCGAATCTCTATGATTCGAAAAAGTGGCCAACCGTGGCCGAAGCCGACAAGTACAGCGCTGATTTCGTGGTCAGTAACTACCTCGCTGCCGGGCTGAAACCGCAGCAGATGAACCTCGGTATCGGCTTCTATGGCCGTGTACCTAAGCGCGCCGTAGAGCCAGGCATTGACTGGTCAAAACCAGACGCGCAGAAAAACCCGGTTACGCAGCCCTACTTCGGCGAGCGCGAACTCGAGCTGTTTAAAACTGCGTTGGGCGTGGATCTGACGAAAGACACTTACGTCAAATACAACGACCTGGTGAAGAAAATGCTGAACGACCCGCAGAAGCGCTTTACCGAAGCGTGGGATGACGACGCGAAGGTGCCGTACCTGATGCTGAAGTCTGCTGAAGGGAAACCGCTGTTCGCCATTTCCTACGAGAATCCGCGCTCGGTGAAAATTAAAGCCGAGTACATCAAGGAGAAAGGCTTAGGGGGAGCGATGTTCTGGGAATATGGCGCAGATGACAATAATCAGTTGGCGAAGCAGCTTGCAGAGTCGTTGGGCATTGATCACGCTAAGTAGCGGTTAACGCAGAAAAACGAAGGGAGACCAGTGAGTCTCCCTTTTTGTTTATTGCAGCTTCATCGTCACAAACGGCGCAGGCTCAATGCCAAACTCCGCTTTCAACTGCTGCTTGCTCTTCATCACCATCTGGCCGTTGGTGTCGATAGTCATGTGCTGCGCGTCCGTGTTGTGGCGCGCCTGCCACAGCATCACCAGTTGGAGACTGTTATCTTTTTGCTCCTGGGTCAGCGCTACGCCATCAGGCCACTTTCCCAGTTCGACCGCGGTCGCCAGGCGTTGATAAATCTCTGGCGTCATCACGCTCAACATTTCATCCAGATTGCTCATTTGGCACCCCGTCGCGGAATAATTAGCTGAATCGATTCTTCAACCTTCAACCTGCTCACCGTTCTGCCCGTCGGTGAAGCTCAGAGAGGCCGAATTAACACAATACCGCTCCCCGGTCGGCTGCGGGCCATCCGGGAACACGTGGCCCAGGTGTGCATCGCAATTACCGCAGCGGATTTCAACGCGCTCCATACCGTGAGAGTTATCGGTCAGATAGCGGATAGCATCCGGGCTGACTGGCTCGTAAAAGCTAGGCCAGCCGCAGCCTGAGTCGTATTTTGTTTCCGAAAGAAACAGCGGGGCTTCACACACCAGGCAGTGATAAATCCCGTCACGCTTGTTATGCAGCAAACGCCCTGAATACGGCGGTTCAGTGCCGTGCTTCTGGGTCACGTAGTATTGCATTTCGCTGAGGTTTTTCTTATTTGAATCAGGGGGTAATTGATTAGACATAGGCGTACATCTCGGTCAGTTCAATTGGGACAGCTCACGCCGCCATTCTAACAAAAAATTAACAACGCCGTGCTGCTTTTTGTTCTAAACTTAGCCCTGAAATTCTGGCACGGCACAAAGCGTGACGTGAATCACATTATTGTTGGGACTGGCGTTTAAAATCCCCCGCATCGTCCCCATTTGGATTTAAGCCCAAAAGGAAGCGTGAGGCGTTCAGTCGTACAAACCCTGGTCACAGGATTGATTTGTCGCAATGATTGACACGATTCCGCTTGACGCTGCGTAAGGTTTTTGTAATTTTACAGCCAACCTTTTATTCACTAAAAAATAGCTGGTGGAATACTATGACTATCAAAGTAGGTATCAACGGTTTTGGTCGTATCGGCCGTATCGTTTTCCGTGCTGCTCAGGAACGTTCTGACATCGAAATCGTTGCAATCAACGACCTGTTAGACGCTGACTATATGGCTTACATGCTGAAGTACGACTCAACTCACGGTCGTTTCAACGGTACTGTAGAAGTTAAAGACGGCAACCTGGTTGTTAACGGTAAAACTATCCGTGTTACCGCAGAACGTGACCCGGCTAACCTGAAGTGGAACGAAGTGAACGTTGACGTTGTTGCTGAAGCAACTGGTCTGTTCCTGACTGACGAAACCGCTCGTAAGCACATCACTGCTGGCGCGAAAAAAGTTGTTCTGACTGGTCCTTCCAAAGACAACACCCCAATGTTCGTTCGCGGTGCTAACTTCGAAAAATACGCTGGCCAGGACATCGTTTCCAACGCATCCTGCACCACCAACTGCCTGGCACCACTGGCTAAAGTTATCAACGACAACTTCGGTATCGTTGAAGGCCTGATGACCACCGTTCACGCTACCACCGCAACTCAGAAAACCGTTGATGGCCCGTCTCACAAAGACTGGCGCGGCGGCCGCGGCGCAGCTCAGAACATCATCCCTTCTTCTACCGGTGCTGCTAAAGCGGTAGGCGTTGTACTGCCAGAGCTGAAAGGCAAACTGACCGGTATGGCGTTCCGCGTTCCTACCCCTAACGTGTCCGTTGTTGACCTGACCGTTCGTCTGGAAAAAGCTGCTTCTTACGAAGAAATTAAGAAAGCAATCAAAGCTGCTTCCGAAGGCGCAATGAAAGGCGTTCTGGGCTACACCGAAGATGACGTAGTTTCTACCGATTTCAACGGCGAAGTACTGACTTCCGTGTTCGATGCTAAAGCAGGTATCGCACTGAACGACAACTTTGTGAAACTGGTTTCCTGGTACGACAACGAAACTGGCTACTCCAACAAAGTACTGGATCTGATCGCTCACATCTCCAAATAAGTTGAGATGAGTATCTGATCCTAAAGGGCGACTTCGGTCGCTCTTTTTTTTGCCTCAAATCACCAGGACTAAGGAAAAAAGAAATGATTAATAAAATTTTTGCACTTCCGGTCGTCGAACAAATTACCCCTACCCTCACCCGCCGCGTCAACGATGAGCTGGACGTCATCGTCATTGATCACCCGCAGGTGCGGGCATCTTTTGCGCTTCAGGGTGCTCACCTGCTCTCCTGGCAGCCTGCCGGCGAAGATGAGGTGCTGTGGCTGAGCGACATCACACCGTTCCATAAAGGCAAAGCGCTGCGCGGCGGCGTGCCGATTTGCTGGCCGTGGTTTGGCCCGGCGGAACAGGCTGGTTTGCCAGCGCACGGTTTCGCACGCAACCAGCCGTGGACACTGAGCGCGCACAACGAAGACGCCAACGGCGTGGTGCTGACCTTCGAGCTGCATAACAATGCCGAGACGCTGAAGCTGTGGCCACATGAATTCACGCTTTATGCCCGCTTCAAGCTGGGCAAAACCTGTGAAATAGAGCTGGAAGCGCACGGCGAGTTCGAAACCACTTCCGCCCTGCATACCTACTTCAACGTCGGCGACATTGCGGATGTAAAAGTCAGCGGCCTGGGTAATCCGTACATCGATAAAGTGCTGAATGAAGCCGCAGGCGAGCTGACTGACGGCGTACAAACCTTCCCGGACCGTACAGATCGCCTCTACCTCGCGCCGGAAGAGTGCAGCGTCATTCACGATGCCAGCCACCTGAAGCGCACCCTGAACGTGGTTCATCACCATCATTACAACGTGGTGGGCTGGAACCCTGGTTCGGCCCTGTCCGTTTCGATGGGTGATATGCCGGATGACGGCTACAAAACCTTCGTCTGTGTAGAAACCGCCTGTGCGGCTAAAAAGCAAAAAGCCAGCGCGGAGAAACCGACTCGTCTGAGCCAGACCATCAGCGTGGCGAAGAAAAAGTAATTACCTTGCTCTGAAAAAGCCTCTTCTCGGTTGAGGAGAGGCCGGGATCCATTCCTTTAAGGCGTAGGGGCGACTTTAGGATTAGAGCTGAACCAGCCCCGGCGATCCTGCCAGTTACCGTATTCATCCACGATAGCCCCTTTCTTTGACGCCATCAGAAAATGATAGCTTTCAAGTTTTTTCAGTGAAAGCGTCTCCCCCGCATGCTGGATCACAACGTTGTGGCTCTTCACCGGACCAAAACTGCTGGCGGTAGCCGGTGGATTTGGCGTAGCTTCGCCGATTTCTGAGAAGTTGTATACCCAGCCATTAAGCACTCGCCAGGACTCATGTTTTGCAGGACGAGCAGGTGGCTCGGTAATTGGCATATGTTTATGCTCAGGGATCTGTTGGTCAGGCAGCAGGTACATCGTCATGGCGTAGTAGCCATATTGAAGATTGTTAACCCAGGTGATACTCGCCAGCCCCACATGTTGGTAATCTCCCAGGCCAAAGTCGTTTACCCAAAGCTGCTTGCGCATTTCAGGCGTCATTTTCTGCCCCCACGAAGCCATCAGCTCAGCAACGGCATCTTTCGCGACCTCTTTTTGAAAAACACCATTTACATAAAAATCTTTATTGGTGTAGAGGTGGGGAGGGACTGCGGCAGCATATGCAGCTGTGCTACTCAGAGCCGCCAGCAACGTGCCAACGGTAAGGGAAAGTCGGGGAGAAATTTTAAACATTTATCTACCTCAATACGTTTAGCGTGATCGATAAGCAAAAGGAAGCCCTCCTCTGCTTAGGGATGGTGTTTCAGCGAGCCTGATACCACCAGGCTTTTTGAATCATTACAGTTTTATGTTCCTGATAGTAATTCATTGATTAGATAGGATTAATCAACGTCATTGATAGATCATATCCGCCATTGAAGCAGGGCAAATCCGTCTCTGTAAGTGAGATTGATGGCCTGAAAAGGGTCTTTTGTTGGTCGAGGGGTAAAGTTGAAATGACTTGAGGCAGGGGGTGATGCACTCCCAGTGGGCATGCAAGGGGACGAAATCAGCAGCGGCTGACCGGATGCACCGCAAAAAAGCAAACGGGGCGCCAGCGCCCCGTTTTAGTGCACTGATTGCACCAATTAGAAGCTGTAGTTCACACCCGCCAGCAGCGCCCCGGTCCAGTTGCTGTCGACCATTGGGCTGTCGGTCACTTCTTTGGACAGACGCATATAGCGGCCCATACCGAACACGTTCCAGTCGGCGTTCAGCTTATAGTTGACTGACAGCTCAACATACGGCGACCAGCTGTTACCCGCGTCGTACTCATTCAGGCCGCTGCGGTTAGATTCCTTGCCGCTTACGCCGTAGTAGTAGTCGTTTTGATTCTTGCTGTCCCACACGATACCAATACCCGGCGTTACCGTCAGGCTATCCGCGTTGTAGCGATACAGCCAGGCGGTATCCCAGGTGATGCCGTTGCTGTTGTCGAGGATGTCCCCGGCCAGCACGGTACGCAGGAAACCATAATCAGTGTTATGCACCCAGGACAGACCGGCCATCACGGTAGAATGGCGATAGTCCAGCGCACGCATGCTGTCGTAGTTGCTGTCTTTCGGCCTGAAATGCAGCGGCGAATAGTAAGCGGTCACGGACAGCTTATCGGCCTGGTCATTCCACAAGTAGTAACCTGCGTTCAGGCTGCGGAAGTAGAAATTGTCACCTTCATAGCCCAGCAGAGGTGCCGGGTAGACGCGGTTCTGGTCACCTTTGTAAGGGTTTGGCGAAACCAGCGCACCCGCACCGATAGACCACGGGCCCTCTGCGTGTGCAGCGGTAACGGAGGAGGCAAGCAGTACGCCTAATGCGAGAAGTTTGAATTTGGTCACAATCCTTTCAGTCCTTTAATCAAATAATCAGCGCAGGAAGTGTAACCGCCCTTGGCTCCCATCCCAAATAATTTACTTAGTCACAACCTTCAACCAACTTATTAGTATCCCGCAATCAGATGACGGCGGATTTTCAGCTTTATGTCAGCCAGATGAAAGCGAACACTGCCGCTTATCTCAAATACGAAATTTTTAGGATGAGTTATTGATATGTCATTGAAATTGAGCGTTGGCCGTATGCAAGTTTTGCAAATGCCATCTACGCTTTATTTTAGGAAGGTGAATCGCTGAGACGGCAGCGTGAGCGCCCGGTTTCAACCTGGCACAAGGGTTGCTGTTCATTTAGCAGACGTCTTCCGGGGAGCCTCTATTACACATACCAACGGCTCTTTAACCTGTGCTAAAAACGAAAGGACGGCATGCCATGAATATATTCGATCACTATCGCCAGCGCTATGAAGCTGCCAAGGACGAAGAGTTCACACTGCAGGAATTTCTTGCTATCTGTAAACAAGATCGCAGTGCCTACGCGAATGCGGCAGAACGGCTATTGACGGCCATTGGTGAACCAGTGATGGTAGACACTGCCACAGAGCCACGGCTGTCCCGTCTCTTTTCAAACCGGCTGGTTGCCCGTTATCCGGCGTTTGAAGAGTTTTATGGCATGGAAGAGGCTATCGAGCAGATCGTGGCCTACCTGAAACACGCGGCTCAGGGGCTGGAAGAGAAGAAACAAATTCTCTATCTGCTGGGGCCGGTGGGCGGCGGTAAATCATCCCTGGCCGAGCGCCTGAAAGCGTTGATGCAGCGCGTCCCTATTTATGTGTTGAGTGCCAACGGCGAACGTAGCCCGGTCAACGACCATCCGCTGTGCCTGTTCAACCCGCAGGAAGACGCCGGCATTCTGGAAAAAGAATATGCTATCCCTAACCGCTACCTCGGCACCATCATGTCGCCGTGGGCAGCCAAACGCCTGAGCGAATTTGGCGGTGACATCACCAAATTCCGCGTGGTCAAAGTCTGGCCGTCCATTTTGGCCCAGATTGCCATTGCGAAAACCGAGCCCGGCGATGAGAACAACCAGGACATCTCTGCGCTGGTCGGTAAAGTGGATATCCGCAAACTGGAACACCACGCGCAAAACGACCCGGATGCTTACGGTTATTCCGGGGCGCTGTGCCGGGCCAACCAGGGCATCATGGAATTTGTAGAGATGTTTAAAGCGCCCATCAAGGTGCTTCACCCGCTGCTGACCGCCACCCAGGAAGGGAACTACAACGGTACAGAAGGTATCTCTGCCCTGCCGTTTAACGGCATTATTCTTGCGCACTCGAACGAATCCGAGTGGGTCACCTTCCGCAATAACAAGAACAATGAGGCGTTCCTTGACCGCGTGTACATCGTCAAGGTGCCTTACTGCCTGCGCATCTCGGAAGAGATCAAAATCTACGAGAAACTCCTCAACCACAGCGAGCTGTCCCACGCGCCTTGCGCCCCTGGCACCCTGGAAACGCTTTCTCGCTTCTCTATTCTGTCGCGCCTGAAAGAGCCGGAAAACTCCAGCATCTACTCAAAAATGCGCGTCTATGACGGGGAAAGCCTGAAAGACACCGACCCGAAAGCCAAGTCCTATCAGGAATACCGGGACTATGCCGGGGTCGATGAAGGCATGAACGGGCTCTCAACGCGCTTCGCCTTTAAAATCCTCTCCCGCGTGTTCAACTTTGACCACGTTGAAGTGGCGGCGAACCCGGTTCACCTGTTCTATGTGCTGGAACAGCAAATCGAGCGCGAGCAGTTCCCACAGGATCAGGCAGAGAAATACCTGGAGTACCTGAAAGGCTACCTGATTCCGAAATATGCGGAATTTATCGGCAAAGAAATTCAGACCGCCTATCTCGAATCTTACTCAGAGTACGGGCAGAACATTTTTGACCGTTATGTCACCTACGCTGACTTCTGGATTCAGGATCAGGAGTACCGCGACCCGGATACCGGCCAGCTGTTTGACCGGGAATCCCTGAACGCGGAGCTGGAGAAAATTGAAAAACCGGCCGGGATCAGCAACCCGAAAGATTTCCGTAACGAAATCGTCAACTTCGTGCTGCGTGCCCGGGCCAATAATAACGGTCGTAACCCAAACTGGACCAGCTACGAGAAGCTGCGCACGGTTATCGAGAAGAAAATGTTCTCGAACACCGAAGAGCTGCTGCCCGTTATCTCGTTCAACGCCAAAACCTCCACCGACGAGCAGAAGAAACACGATGATTTTGTCGATCGGATGATGGAGAAAGGCTACACCCGCAAGCAGGTTCGCCTGCTGTGTGAATGGTATCTGCGGGTCCGTAAGTCTTCTTAAGGGAGTTTCATGCAGGTCACGCCGGGCGGCGTGGCCTGTTTGCGCACCTGGCATAAGCAGTTGGGGGAACTATGGCCTACTTCATAGACAGGCGGCTTAACGGCAAAAACAAGAGCGCGGTCAACCGCCAGCGCTTCTTGCGCCGCTATAAGGCGCAGATCAAACAGTCGATTTCCGGGGCCATCAACAAGCGTTCGGTGACCGACGTGGACAGCGGCGAGTCCGTGTCCATCCCCATTGAGGATATCAACGAACCGATGTTTCATCAGGGTCGCGGCGGCCTGCGTCACCGCGTCCATCCCGGCAACGACCACTTTGTACAAAACGACCGCATTGAGCGCCCGCAGGGCGGCGGAGGCGGCGGTGGAAGCGGCCAGGGTCAGGCGAGCCAGGACGGCGAAGGCCAGGATGAATTCGTCTTCCAGATCTCCAAAGATGAATATCTCGACTTATTGTTCGAGGATCTGGCGCTGCCGAACCTGAAGCGCAACCAGCACCGGCAGATCACCGAATTTAAATCCCATCGCGCCGGGTTTACCTCTAACGGCGTCCCGGCCAATATCAGCGTTGTTCGCTCGCTGCAAAACTCGCTTGCGCGCCGCACGGCGATGAGCGCGGGTAAACGCCGTTTGCTGCACGAGCTCGAAGAGACCCTCGACACCGTCAGCCGCAGCGAACCTGCTCAGTTGCTGGAAGAGGAGCGTCTGCGGAAAGAGATTGCGGAACTGCGGGAAAAAATTGCCCGCGTGCCGTTTATCGACACCTTCGATCTCCGCTACAAGAATTACGAGAAACGCCCGGAACCTTCCAGCCAGGCGGTAATGTTCTGCCTGATGGACGTCTCCGGCTCGATGGACCAGGCGACGAAAGACATGGCCAAGCGCTTTTATATCCTGCTCTATCTGTTCCTGAGCCGGACCTATAAAAACGTGGAGGTGGTTTATATTCGCCACCATACTCAGGCGAAAGAGGTGGACGAACACGAGTTCTTCTACTCACAGGAAACCGGTGGGACCATTGTTTCCAGCGCCCTGAAGCTGATGGATGAAGTGGTGCAGGAGCGGTACGATCCGGCGCAGTGGAACATCTACGCCGCGCAGGCCTCGGACGGTGACAACTGGGCAGACGACTCGCCGCTGTGCCATGAGATCCTGGCGAAAAAACTGCTGCCGGTGGTGCGTTACTACAGCTACATCGAAATCACCCGCCGGGCGCACCAGACCCTGTGGCGGGAATACGAAAATCTGCAGGCCACTTTCGAGAACTTCGCGATGCAGCACATCCGGGATCAGGATGATATTTATCCTGTGTTCCGGGAACTGTTCCAAAAACAGACTTCAGACTCTCATGGCTAGTTAAAAATCAGTAAGTTACACGATGAAAACCTGTTGCCAAACGGATTCAGTTGGCAACAGGTTCATGCATTCAGTGCCTTCTAAGAAATCGCCCGACACTCAAAAAGTCATGTTCAAGCGGCTTCCTATTTAACCGCAGCATTTCCCCCGTCGGCAAACAGGGCTGAACCAGCCACAAAACTCGACATATTACTCGCCAGAAACAGTGCCGCGCTGGCTATCTCTTCCGGCTGTGCCAGACGTTTCAACGCATGCAGCCCCGCAGCCCAGGCTTTCTGATGCTCATCACCAGCCATTCGGGTTTCCGTTCCTCCAGGCAGTAAGGCATTGGCACGGATGCCTTGCCCGGCATAATCTGCGGTAAGCCCCTTCACCAGCCCCATCAGCCCGGCCTTAGCCGCCGCATATGCGGCCATTCCCGGCAGACCTACGCTGGTACCGACGAAGCTGGAGATAAAAATAAGAGAACCCCCACCTCGTTTGAGCATCAACGGGATCTGGCTCCGGGCACCGAGATAACCCGCTGTCAGGTTAACGGTCAGCGTATGCTGCCATTCGTCAGGGGCGATCTCTGCCAGTGGACGGATAGCGCCCGTTGTACCGGCATTATTGACCGCAATATCGATACCGCCGAATGCATCAGCAGCCAGGGCGGCGATTGAAGCATGCGTTTTCTCTTCGCCTGCGTCCCCGACAAAAATCCTGACATCACTGCCAACGGAACGAAGCTCCGCCGCCAGCGCATCCAGCGGTGCCTGACTCCTCGCATTCAGAATCAACGAAGCGCCATGCTGAGCAAACAAAATAGCAACAGCCCGTCCAATACCTTCCGAGGCGCCAGTAATCACAGCGACTTTACCTTCAAGTAATTTCATCACTTTCCCCATTTCATTAATGAGATTCCGAAACTCATTTTGAATCTTTCTGTTCATTTTCTTGATGCGTGTCGCCGTTTGATTTCAGCGGCTTATCCGTAAGCCTATGTCCAGGCTATGCCATAAAAACTCTGTTTCTTGCTTTTTAATTAACTTATTGATGGATAAACGCGTTATGGCGGGCCCGGCAAAACCGGATAGGGTGCGCGAAATGACAAGCCTTCAACATTTGGAGAAGGCGTTTTGGATGTTTTTAAGGCTATCCCACGTTGAAAGGTGTACCTGAAACGAATCGGTTTGCAGCGGATAAGGAAAAGCTTAAAGCCGGCGCTTCACCGGCTTTTTATCCCTGAGAGAAAAGAAAACGGGGGAATAACCTGAATCAGGCTGACGCCTGCTTATTGATGGAGTTCAATGTCGTATCCCCACTGCTTCCAGTGGAGGATCTGTTCTTGCTGGGCGGCCAGTAATGCTTTTCCCGTCCATAGAAAAATAGGCTGTCCAGGAAACAGCTCCGGACGCAAGGTTTCCACCGGCTCGGCAAATACGTTCACGCTCAGGCCTCTGCGGGACAAACGCCATGCTTCCAGCCATAACGCAGCCCGATCGTCAGTCTGCCAGCCAATCAGCAGGATTTCTTCGCCACTCTGGCTCTGCATCTCTGCCAGACTTTGGGCACAATGGCGGATCAACACGCCATCCAGCAGGCTGCGCATCAACAAAGCCGTGGATTCATCCTGGCTAAGTTTTTGCCTTACGGGCAGTAAGAGGTTATCAATCAGCAGGTCAGCACTGTGCTCCCGGCTCAGAGAAATAATTTTCTCACGCAGCTTTGTCGGATTAACTTTCCTGACCAGCAGCATCATTTCTTCTTGCAGCGTCAACCACAGCTGCTCTTCGGGCACATGATTACGCTCCAGCAGGACTTTTACTTTGCCTACTGAAACGCCTTTGCTCATCCAGTATTTGATTTCTTCGATGCGCTGGATATCCGCATCATCAAACTGTCGATGCCCCCCCTCGCTTCGCTGGGGCTTCAGCAAGCCGTAACGGCGCTGCCAGGCACGCAGGGTGACCGGGTTGATGCCACATCGCTCTGCTACATCACCGATAGTGTAATAGGCCATAGTGTCCCTCCCCGTACACAGATCCCACGTCTCCATTGAAACATCAGTCAATCTGTTCAATGTGTACAATTTTTTTACGAGTTGTACAAGTGAAATCTGATCCCTTTGAGACACGACCTGCGGCAAATATCACAGCTCTGCTTTACGCTCCGGCCAGGCAATACAAAAATCTCCGTGGCCGCAGGGTTTAGCAAACAAATCCCCCTGGAAATGAGAAATACCGGCAGCCTCGAGCCACATCCATTCTTCCGGTTGCTCAATACCCGTGGCTGAAACCGCGATTTCAAGCGAGGCGCAGCATTTGATTATGGCCTGGATAATCGCCTGCTGTGGCCCACTTTTATGAATCCCCCGAATCAGCGCCTGATTAATTTTAAGCCTCTCAGGCTGAAACTGTGCCAGCAGCTGTAGCCCGGCAAAGCCGACGCCAAAATCATCAATCGCAAGCTTGATACCGGCCGATTTAAGCTGCCTGATAGCATCGGTAAACGCATCCATCTGCGGCATAATTTCGCTTTCGGTAAACTCAATAACCACCTGCTCGGGAACAAGTCCTTTTGCCCCGATATCCGCCAGCATTTGTTCCACGGCGTCAGGAATCATGACCAACGTCATCGGCAGCAAATTAATACAGAGCGTTTGCAAGCCAATATTAGCGGCGCATGCTGCGGCAAAAGCGGCCTTCGCATTCAGCAGCTCAGCCTGGTAAACATCGCCCCCTTCCTCTGCCGCTGGATTAGCGTCCGTGGTCAACACCTCTACTGCCGCTACAGTACGAGCCATGGGATCAACAATCGGTTGAAAAACTATCTTTTCATGCAGCGTGTGTTCACTTGATACCGAGTGACCTGGCACATCGAGAATAAATTCCCACGCATCACGCGGAGGGATTTCAAAGTAGTTCTCTTTTTCCGTCGATTCGATAAAGGTCCGGAAAAAACTTAAGGCCCGGTCATCGTAAGCCAGTTGATATCGGCTAGTCCCTTTTGCCAGAACGACCTGCAAAACATCGTTTTTGTCGTGCTCTCTTAAATCAAAAAGCTCCATGCCCACTCGCCCAAAGCGGCGCGCTGGGGCGTAATCGCAGAGCAACTCAACAATGTTGTAATGGCGTTCGTCTTTACAAATAGCGTGATAAATCTTCTGCACGCCCTCTTCCGGGCCTTCCAATAGCTGAAAGAAATGCCTGCCGTTGAAAAGCAGAATCCCCGTCACATTAGCGTCAATATTTTTTGCATTTGCCGCAGAAACCATCGCCTCCAGAACCTCAAACGGCGTGCTGGCGTGGATGTGGCTACGGTAGATAACTGTCGTGAGCATGGCGGGTTCCAGCGAAAGGTTAAGAGAGTAACTTAACAGATCCCCGTCCTGACGTCCCAATAAACTCAACAAAGCCTAAACAACTTAACAACATGGAATGTTTTGCTCGTCATTTCCCTTTAGGCAATATGTACAATTTTACGTATCAGTAAACTAAAAAAACAAGCAAATAAGATATTGATAACAAACGATTAGCACTTTTAGTCAAAAAATAGCAAGCGAAGTAATACACTTTTATGTACAGTTTTTATAGCAATTGCATAACTTAATTAACATCTTGCAAAGTGTGAACTTACAGGAGCGATTAATGCGACAGAACACTTTTACACCAGGCCAGAACAGCGTAGAAAATGATATTACTCGCTATTTCAATGGCGTAGCGCCGCTGTCTCAGCAGGAAACGATGGGACAAATTGTGCTCGAAATTCTCAGTGATGGGCGCAACCTGAACAGAAAAGCGATCTGTACGAAATTGCTCTCTCGTCTGGATCGCGTTTCTGAACCGGAAGAAGAAAAGCATTATCAGGCTCTGCTGGGCATGCTTTTCACTAGCCAGTAAACAACCAGCCCGGAGTTCTCACAGAGCAATGCTTACGCTCCCTGGCGGGAGAGAAGCCCTGAAGTATAAAGACTAAGTTCTTCCTCATTCTCAGACTCCGGCTAATGACTTCATGCCAGCGGCATTGACCCCATGGCGAGGAAATCAGGAGTGACAAAGTGAAGAGAAGCGAAGATGAACAATTAACGGACGAGATTATCGGCGAAGCCGCGCTGTCGTTGCTAAACAGCGCCAGCGCAATCAACACCCGAGCTTTAATTGCAAGATTAGAAGCGATGCTTATATCAGAGCAGACGCCACGGCGACGTAGGGTTTTGCAGAACGTTATCGCTGAAATCGAGGGCAACCTCTCGCGGTCTCTGGCAGAAAAGACAGAAAAAGAAGCGCGTTCAGGCGCAGCTGAGACGAAACAACCTAACGCAAAAAATGTCCACTAGCGGCCCATGGCCAACAACTGAAAAACGGTGAATGACTATGACACAGCTAATTTCCAATACCTCTGCAATGCACACCGGAATCGTAGATCACGCATTATCCGACTTTATAAGAAGCACGGCAGACCGGCACGCGGAAGAAAATGCGGCCATCAGTCAGGCTGTCACCGCTATTTTGTCTGCCAATAAGACTGTTTCCAATAAAGCTATTATTATCTGGCTGGTTGGCGCACTCGAAACGACTCAAGATGTCGTCATGTGCGACGTATATCGCAATGCTTTAGAAATTGTTGTCGGTCACACCGTGGATGACATTTAAAAATCGTAAAGGCCGGCAAGAACCGGCCTTTATTATTTCTGAATTACAGCGCCTTCTTCATAAAATACCGGCTGGTGCCTTCGGGCAAGCAGTCGATTTTGCCAAATGCCTCCCACCCATGTTTGCGGTAGAAATCCGGTGCCTGAAAACTGATGGTATATAAAAAACCAGCCACGCAACCACGTCGACGCCCTTCTGCTTCAAACGTCCTGAGGATCTCGCTGCCTAATCCATGCGCTCTTAACTCAGGCGGTAAATAAAAAAGATCGATAAACAGTACGCCAAGGGACGAACGCCCCAGCATGCCGCCCACCACGCGCCCATTGTCAGGATCGCGAACCACAACCGCCAGCGGTTGGCGATCGTTTATCCCGCTCATCGCATCGTTAAACTCACCAAGTCCTGCCTCTATTGGCAGCGAATATTCCTCGCTGATTTGATCAGAAATTTCTAGTTTGAAACCCGACATCGCGTACCTCACTGACATTGCCCATTGTCACCCTACCAGTTCTTGCGTTGAGCCTGGCCAGAAACACTGTATATATTTACAGACCACAAAAACAAGAGTCGAAAATGATGAAAAGAGAACGCTACCAGCTTTCCGTCGCCGTATTTGTCGTCCTGCGCCGCAACGACGAAATTTGTCTCATCCGCAGAGCAAACACCGGCTGGATGGACGGCTTCTATAGCCTGCCCGCAGGCGGTCTTGAAAGCGGTGAAACGCTGCTTAATGCCGCAGCCAGAGAAGCCCGCGAAGAGACAGGGGTGATCATTGAGGCCGTAAACCTCAGGTCGGTTCACTCGATGCATGTTAAAACCGAAGATCGCTCGTGGATGGGCCACTTCTTTCTCTGCTCTTCCTGGCAGTGCGAGCCTTATATCGCCGAGCCGGATAAGCACGCGGAACTGCGTTGGGTGGATATCCGACAATTACCGGTCAATACCGTGCCCTATGTGAAGCAGGCCATCACCGCTATTATCGACGGTGAAATCTATTCAGAGTATGGCTGGCTAAACTAAGCGAACGTAGAGCGCCATAAATGCCGGGCCTGTTGCAACCAGGCCGGCAAGTTAACCTGATACCAGTCAAGATACCGGGTTAACATTTGCGGATGTCTTTGGGAAAGAAGATTCAGCACTTCTACCACCAGCCAGGCTTTAGCCAAAAGCACATGGCGTGTCAGGTGTGACTTCGACCACTGAGGTACCACTTGTTGATATCGCGCTACCATGAGGTGAATACTGGCCGGTTCCCCCATTCCTTTAATCAGAGGCGCTAAATCTATCGCCGGGCTCCCACGGCCAAAGCGCTCCCAGTCAAATAAAACCAACTCTCCCCCGGCTCGGCGTCCCCAGTTTCCGGCATTTGAATCCCCAGACACCCATTGCTGCGGCTCGAAAAGCACATCACTGTGAGCTTTGAAATGATGCAAAACGGCTTCGAGCTCTGGGGGAAATTTCAGCAGGCCTAGTGCCAACGCCATTTGCTCTTCCCCCCACTGATGCCGCCTGAATAGCCCTGAGGGTTTCATCTGGCAATGATGGAGCAACGCCAGCTTTTCATACAAATCGGGGGCGGCAGTCAGCGTTTCCAGTGAACAAGGCTGCGGGATAAATTCGATGATCAGCCGTCGTGTCTGGCGGTTAAGGGAATAAACGTCGGGAATGCCGAACCCCTCAGCCCTGAACACGGAGGCATGGTACTGATAAAAATCGAGTTCAACCTCGCAAGCATTTCGCTTTTCAACGGCAGGTTTTCCCTGAAAAACGCATTCACGCACGAGGGCATTTCCCATCTGCGTCAGTACATTATTAGCCATCTTTTGCCCGAATTTTTGCATGTCAGATAACTATTATCGCGATAGGATGAAAATTCAAAGCAGAGACTTAAAAGACGACAAGAGGCAGTGCAATGACATCCCACGCAAAAGGCGAAGACGTCCATCAGCAACTTATCGATTTATTACAGCAGCAACAGGCTCGTTACCGTGTAGTAAACCACGTGGCGGCAGGGAAATGTGAAGAGGTCTCGGTGATTCGGGGCACCGAGCTTGGCCAGGGCGCAAAAGCGCTGGTCTGCAAAGTGAAAGGCAACGGCGTAAAACTGCACGTGCTGGCGATTCTGGCGGCGGACAAACAGGCGGATCTAAGCTTGCTGGCACAGCATCTGGGCGGCCTGAAAGCATCGCTGGCAAGCCCGGCAGAAGTGGATGAGTTAACGCGATGTGTGTTTGGCGCTATTCCGCCATTCAGCTTTCACGCTCAGCTCCGGCTGGTGGCAGACCCGTCTATTTTCGAGCGTTTTTCGGAAATTGCCTTCAATGCAGGATTGCTGGAGAAATCAGTGGTGATGGATACACAGGATTACTTGCGCATTGCGCGCCCGGAGCTGGTCGACTTTCACCGCCCCGAATAGCTACCCGAAGCGTTCGAGATAAAGGACAGACAGCACCAATACCGAAGCGATCCCGAAGAACGCGGCAGTGATGCAAATCGTGTCGAATAACGCTGGATCGCCCATCCTTTTCTCCTGTAAGCCGTTTCCTGCTGTCATATCGCTTAATTGTTGACCACAAAAATGACAGAATGATGAACGGCCACAGAGTCGCTGTCGCCATTCACCACAACAATAAAAGTTAAAAACTTCTTATTTGGCAAGGATATATCATGATTTTCGACCCCACGCTTTTGATCCTTCTGGCCCTGGCGGGATTAGGTTTTGTCAGCCATAACACCACCGTCGCGGTTTCCATCCTCGTGCTGATTATTGTGCGCGTAACCCCGCTGAACACTTTCTTTCCGTGGATTGAGAAACAGGGCCTGACGGTGGGGATCATTATTTTGACCATTGGCGTGATGGCTCCGATAGCCAGCGGCACCCTGCCCGCCAGCAACCTGATCCACTCTTTTACCCACTGGAAATCGCTGGTGGCGATTGTCGTCGGGGTGGCGGTTTCGTGGCTCGGCGGGCGCGGCGTGACGCTGATGGGCAACCAACCGGGCCTGGTAGGCGGCCTGCTGGTCGGCACCGTCCTTGGCGTCGCCCTGTTTCGTGGCGTCCCCGTTGGGCCGCTGATCGCCGCCGGGCTGGTTTCGCTTATTGTGGGTAAGCAGTAGTGCCCTGCCGCTGCCAGCGGTGAATGCGCCAGGCCAGCGCGCTGCACAGCAGGTAATAAACCAAGCCGGTAAAGATAAAAATAGCCGCCGGGTAAATCTGCACCCGGCTGTTAACCTGCCCGGCCACGGTTGTCAGCTCCGCTACATTGACGATAAACGCCAGTGACGTGTCTTTGATGAGTGAGATAAACAGCCCGGCAAACGACGGTAAAGCGTTGAGCAGCGCCTGGGGCAGCAGCACCCACCTCAGCGTTTGCCACGGCGTAAACCCGCCGGCAATCGCCGCCTCATTTTGCCCCTTAGCCAATGCATTCAGCGCCGCCAGCGTGGTGTACATCACCGCGGCTGACGTAAACCAGGCCAGCGCCAGCGTGACGGTTAATGGCCCCGGTAAATCACGCCCGGTGATGGCGGGCAGCAGGAAATAGAGCCAGAAGATCACAAAAATCAGTGGAATGCCGCGGATCAGATCGGCCCAGAGAAAAAGTGCGCGCCGCACAATACCGCCGTAACGCCAGGCAGCGCAGGCCAGCAATAAACCCAACACCAGGGCAAGTACGCCAGCGCCCACGGCCATCATCAGGGTTAACAGTACTCCGCCCGGCTCGCCCTGAGCCATTCTTCCCCACAGCAAATAGTCGAGGTTGTCCCTAATAACCGAAATGTTAGCGATCATGCTGAACCTCCGGTTTTACCGTATTTACTTTTCGTGACCCACGTTTCCCCGGAGCAAAGAGCGTAAATATCCCGCTCATTGCCAGCCCCAGCAGCAGATAAAGCACCGTGCCTGCAGCAAAAGCCCCCAAAGCGTGGGCGTTATAACTTTCGATACGGCGCACCTGACTGGTGAGTTCGGCAAAGCCGATGCCCGTAGCCAGCGAGGAAAGCTTCATCAGATTGAGATATTGCCCGACCACCGGCTGCCAGGCGTTAACCACGCCCTGGGGCAGCAGCACGGTATGAAAAAGCTGCCACTCAGAGAAGCCCTGAGAAAGCGCGGCTTCGGTTTGCCCCTTCGGCACCGCCTGCAACCCGCTGCGGATCTCCTCCACCAAAAATGCCGAGGTGAACACCCCTAGCCCCCAAGCCGCGCAGAGAAACTCCGGCGTCAGCCACCAGACGCCGCCGGGCAGTTGAGACCAGCTGTGATCGTCGTTAATAAACCCACGCCAGCCCTGCGGCAGCGCATTCCACGCTGCGAAATACCAGAAAAGAAGCTGCACCAGCAATGGCGTATTGCGAAAAACAGAAACCCAGCTTGCGGTGATGTAGCACCCCGACCGGCCACCGGCAAGCCTTAGCCCCAACAGCAGCACGGCAAACAGCGTCGCAATCATCATCCCGGCGAACGTCACCCATGCGGTGGTGAGTAAACCTGAAATAAGCCATGCACGTGGAGCGCCGGTCAGCACCCCAGCCCAATCGAAGTAGGTGTTCATGGCTCAGCCCTGGCTTCGGCATGCAGCGGGTCGAGCACTTTTTGCAAAAAACGGCGCGCACGCGGATGCTGCGGTGAGCGGAAAAACTGCGCCGGAGCCGCCTGTTCGAGGATCGCCCCGCCGTCAATAAACACCACGCGGTCAGCAATTTCACGGGCGAACTGCATCTCATGCGTGACCACAATCATGGTAATGCCGCTGTGGGCGAGATCTTTCATCACCTGCAGAACTTCACCGATCATCTCCGGATCAAGGGCCGAAGTCGGCTCGTCAAACAGGATAATTTGCGGCGACGACGCCAGCGCCCTGGCAATAGCCACGCGCTGCTGCTGCCCGCCGGAAAGCTGCGCCGGATAATGCTGCGCTTTTTCTGCAAGGCCGACCCGGGCCAGCAGCGCCAAAGCCTGCTGATGCGCGGCCTCACGCTTCCAGCCGTGAACGTGAGTTAACGACAGCGTAATGTTCTGCTCGGCCGTCAGGTGGGCGTAAAGGTTAAACTGCTGAAACACAAACCCGATTCGGCTTCGCAGATGGCGCAGCGTACTTTTATTCAGCGCTCGGGTGGGTTTGCCGTCGATAAAAATATCGCCATCACTGAGGGTTTCGAGCTGGTTGATAAGCCGTATCAGGGTCGATTTCCCCGAACCGGAAGGGCCGCAAATCGCCACCACTTCTCCGGCCGAGATGGTCAGGTCTATCTCGCGCAGGACGGAAGTTTCACCATAATTTTTACTCGCTTTGCGAAACTCAACGCTGGCGGACTGCAGATGCAAAAAATCCGCAGCCGAAGCTGCGGACAAATGAGGCGGTCTTTTAAACATATTATTTGGCTACAATTTTAAAGCTGCGCGGCTGCGGGGTTTTACTGTCAGGGCCAAACCAGGCGTTGTAGATTTGCTCTGCCTGGCCACTTTGTTCCAGCTTCACCAGTTCGTCGTTAACCGCTTTCAGAAGGGCAGGCTCCCCTTTCTTCACGCCAACGCCAATCTCTTCCTTACTCAACAGATCCGGCAGAATTTTAAACTTCGCCTTATCCGGCGCTTCGGCCAGCAGCCCGGCAAGAATAGTGCTGTCCTGAGTGATCGCCTGGACGTTACCGTTGCGCAGCGCGGTAAAAGCCAGCGGGATATCATCATAAGAAAGCACTCGAATTGACGGGAAACGCTGCACCAGCGCCTGTTCTCCGGTGGTGCCTTTTACCGCACCCACGCGCCCTTTCGCGTAATCCTCAAGCTTATCCGGCCCGGAAGCCGGGACCAGGAACTGCTGCCCGGTCACAAAATAAGGGGTAGAGAAATCCACCACCTGGGCGCGCTCCGGCGTAATCGTGATATCCGCCACGATAAGGTCGACCTTACCGGACTGCAGGAGCGGAATACGGTTCGCCGGGTTGGTGGCTACCAGCTCAAGCTTAACGCCTAAGGATTTAGCCAGTGCTTTCGCGAAATCAACGTCATAGCCCACGATATCGTGCGTTTTAGCGTCTATAGAGCCAAAAGGTGGATTTGCGTCAAAAGTGGCCACTTTAACCACGCCCGCTTTTTGAATATCCGCCAGCTGGTCTGCGTGAACCGCGGCGGAGGTCAGGCCGGACAGGGCCAGTACCAAAGCAGAGAGCGTGAATTTACGTTGCGCTGTTGTGTGTGTCGTTGTTTGCGTTAAAGCCTTTACCTGTGCCATTGATTTTCCTTGTTATCCCGTCTGTGAGCGAGCTATGCCTTTACGCTCGCACAAGCGCCTCCCCCTCGCCAATGCTTAATCCTGCATTGCATATGCAGAAAACATATTAGTTAATCCTGAGTTAAATCTTTTACTTATAGATTTAACAAATAGTGAAGTTAAGTGATTATTTTAAAAATAAAAAATCGCCGATTTATGGCATAAATTTGTGACTAACCCGCGAGTTTTCAGATCTGGCGAAAAAGTTTCCCTTCTCCTGGGCCGATAAGCTTTTCAAATAATAGGAGAGGCAAAATGAAATCACTGGCTCACAATTTGTTGTTATTAATTTGCTGTTCGATTTTGATGTCCGCCCTGGTTACCGCCATTTCACTCTACGGCAGCCACCGAAGTGCCCAAAGTACGGAAAGCGGCCTGCTGGCAAAGGATCTGATGTCTGACATCAAGCCCGCACCGATTTACCTGATTGAACTACGCCTGGTGCTTTCGCGCGTAGTAGAAGGCACGCTGAGTGTCGATCAGGCCGATGCCGAAATTAAGCGCCTTAGCGCACAATGGCACCAGCGCGTTGAATACTGGAAGGCCACCTTGCCGCCTGAGCTGCAGCAAAATTTACTCGGGGAACAATACCAGGCCGGCATGGCGATGATTAAAGATGCCAATGACCTGGTGGAGCTTATCCGCTCGGGCGCTCCGACGCCGCTGTTTGAAAAGCTGAAGGCGGCCGATAAAGACTTTTTCGCCCACCAGAAAGGCATTGAATCCTTTGTCAAAGCCTCCGCCGAGTATGCCGATAACGCGGTAGAAAAAGCCCGGCACAGCAGCGCTAACTCCACCCAATGGCAATTGATTGGTTCCGGGGCCGCGGTACTACTGTTACTGGTGGTCGGTTGGTGGGTACATCGCACGATTTTCCGTTCGCTGGGTGGCGAGCCGAGTGAAGTGGCCGAGATTGCTAACGCCGTGGCCTGCGGGGATCTCACCCGCGAAGTAAAAGTGCGCGACGGCGACAGAACCAGCGTCATGGCCGCGATGGAAACCATGTGCCAGCAGCTAACCATGGTTATCCATCTGGTGCACGAAAGCAGCAACCAGATTTCCACCCGCTCCAGCGAGATTGCCAGCGGCAATATCGATCTCGCCTCTCGCACCGAGGAACAGGCCAGCGCGCTGGAGCAAACGGCGTCGTCGATGGAAGAGATGACCGCCACGGTGAAACAAAACGCAGAAAATGCCCAAAGCGCCAGCCAGTTGGCCAATACCGCCTCGAGAAGCGCGGAACAAGGCGGCGCGGTGGTGGCACAGGTCGTGGAAACCATGGACGGCATTTCAAGCTCCGCCAACAAAATCACCGATATCATAGGCGTTATCGACAGCATCGCTTTCCAGACCAACATCCTGGCGCTGAACGCTGCGGTAGAAGCCGCCAGAGCCGGTGACCAGGGGCGCGGTTTTGCGGTTGTCGCCGGAGAGGTTCGCAGCCTGGCCCAACGTAGCGCCAGCGCGGCCAAAGAGATCAAAGGCTTGATTGAAGACTCGGTGAATCAGGTGGCCAGCGGCAGTCGACTGGTGAACGAAGCGGGCAAAACCATCAACACCGTGGTGCAAGACGTGAAGCGCGTCGCTGCGCTGATGGTTGAAATTACCCACGCCAGCGATGAGCAAAGCAGCGGTATTGAGCAGGTCAGCACCGCCATCAGCCAGATGGATGTCACCACCCAGCAAAACGCGGCGATGGTGAACCAGGCCTCCGAGGCGGCTGAGTCACTGCTGGCGCAAACCTATGAACTGAATACCGCCGTGTCCCAGTTTAAGCTGGCTAGTCTGTAAAATCGTCCCCGCCCAGGGTGCTTAAATAGCGTCCTGGCGTGGTGCCGAGCGCCTTTTTAAACATGGTAATAAACGCCGTGGTGGAGTCGTAACCGAGCGACTCCGCCACGTTTTGCACCGTCATCCCGCTTATCAAATAACGCAGCGCCACGATGAGCTGCATCTGCTGCCGCCAGCGTAGAAAACTCAGCCCCGTTTCTTTCCCTACCAGCCGGGCAAGATTGCGCTCGCTCATCGCCATGTCGTCCGCCCACTGCGCCAGCGTTTTCTTCTCCTTCAGATTTTTCGCCATGCTGTCCGCCATCGCACGTATTTTCGGGTGCGAGGAGATCGGTAGCTGGAGTTGCTCCACGGGCTGATTAGGTAGCTCATCAAACAGCACCTGTACCAGCCGTTGAGTAGGTGCGCAGCCGAGATGTTCATGGGGAACGTTAGACAAACGCAAAATCAGTTCCCGCACCAGCGGCGAGATCTTTAGCGCGCAACACTCCTGCGGCATGGCAACCGCATCCGGTTCAATAAACAAAAAGCAGAGCCGCGCGTCCACCGTTACCCGGTTGCTGTGTGGCATTTGCCCCGGTACCCACACCGCATACTGCGGCGGCACCATCCACATCGAGTTGGTGACTTCGCTGGTAATACCGCCGTGGAGCGCCAGAATCAGCTGCCCTTTTCGGTGGGTGTGAATGGGCTTTTCGTTATAGGTTTGCGCGGCACGAATGCGAAACGCCAGCGCGGGCGTCACGATGCTGTCCGGGTCAAACCCTTCGAGATCCAGGTCACGTTCCATAGCATGTCCGAATTTAGCGATAATCTGTCATTTTAGCTTGATTCGTAAAAAGGCAGAAGCGTGTATCTTTGCCTTACCGTTTTTCAGGACACCAACACATGACTTCCACGACTTCAGCGAGCAAAAAGAGCCGCGCTCTTCTTCTGCTCGGCATTCTGATGATTGCCACCACCCTGCGCGTTACCTTTACCGGCGCAGCCCCGCTGCTGGATATGGTGCGCGACGCACTTGCGCTGTCTACCGCGCAGATCGGGATTTTAACCACTCTGCCTCTGCTGGCCTTTGCGGTAGTGTCTCCGCTTGCCGCCGGCATCGCCCGCCGCTTTGGCACCGAGCGGAGCCTGTTTGGCGCGTTGCTAATTATCTGCGCCGGGATTGCTTTGCGCTCCGCCGGCCACGCCGCGCTGCTGTACATCGGCACGGCCATCATCGGCTGCGGGATCGCCATGGGTAACGTGCTATTACCCAGCCTGCTTAAGCGTGACTTCCCCGGCCAGGTTGCCAAACTCACCGGCGCTTACTCGCTAACGATGGGCGTCGCCGCCGCACTGGGCTCGGTGATGGTAGTCCCGATTGCCCTGCACGGCTTTGGCTGGTCCGGCGCCATGCTGTCGCTGATGCTCTTCCCGCTGCTGGCGCTGATTGTCTGGCTGCCGCAGCTTGGCAGCAGCACGGTGATGAACCTTTCCGGCAACCCGGCGCTGCACAGCCGCGGCATCTGGTCCTCACCGCTGGCCTGGCAGGTCACCCTGTATCTGGGCATTAACTCGCTGGTCTATTACGTGATTATCGGCTGGCTGCCTTCTATTCTGATCAGCCACGGCTACAACGAAGCCGAAGCCGGGTCGATACACGGCATTCTGCAACTTGCTACCGCCATTCCGGGGCTGTTTGTCGGCCTGATTTTGAGCCGTCTGAAAGACCAGCGGGGGATTGCCGCTCTGATGGCGCTGCTGTGGTGTCTGGCGACGCTCGGCCTGTGGCTTCTGCCCGCTTTCTCGATCTTCTGGGTATCGCTCGGCGGGTTTGGCTCCGGCGCGGCGATGATCCTCGGGCTCTCATTCATTGGTATGCGCACCGGTTCTGCTCATCAGGCGGCGGCGCTGTCCGGCATGGCGCAGTGCGTCGGTTATCTTCTGGCCGCCTTTGGCCCACCAGTGATGGGTAAAATTCATGACATCACCGGCAGTTGGGCGATACCGTTATTAGGCTGTGCGCTACTTTCTGTCGTCATGGGCGTCTTTGGGGCTTATGCTGGGCGCCAGAAAGAGATCGGCGCGGCGGAGAAAGCCACGGCCTGAACAGACTAACAAGGAGGATCGTATGGCATCATCGGCACCGCAGAACATTTTTGACGACCCGGTATTTTTTGAAAATTACCGTCAGTTACGGGAACAGGACTCCGGCCTTAACGGGCTACTGGAGATCCCCGAACTGTACTCCCTGCTGCCCGCTTTGGATGGCCTGAAGATCCTCGACCTGGGCTGCGGCTTTGGCGACTTTGCCCGCTTCGCCCGCGCTCACGGGGCGGCAAGCGTGACCGGGTTTGATATCTCGGAAAAAATGCTGGCCCAGGCGCGGGCCGCAACGCAGGACGCAAACATCAGCTACCACCATTTACCGCTGGAACAATTCTCGCCGGAAGGTGAAACCTGGGACCTGGCGATTTCATCACTGGCACTGCACTACATCGAAGATTTTGCTCGCCTGAGCAACACTGTCTTCGCCGCGTTAAGACCTGGCGGGCAGTTTATCTTCTCCGTGGAACACCCGATGTGCACCGCTTTCCCGGTGGGCTGGCAGCCCTATAAAGAAGAGGTTATCTGGCCGGTGAACCACTACCACCAGCAAGGCTTACGCCACACCAGCTGGTTCGTGGAGGATGTGCAAAAGTACCACCGCACCACGGAAACTTATGTGAATACCCTGCTCGACAGCGGCTTCGCCCTCACCCGAATGCTGGAAACCAAACCAACGGCAGAAACCCTGGCCCAACACCCACGTCTGGCAAAAGAGATGCGCCGCCCGGCCTTTTTGATTCTACGGGCGACGAAGCCTCGTGAAAGATAATGTCTATGATGCGATTTTAGTTGGAACCAGGGCCTCGCTTTATGTCCGGCACTGACTTCAACCACAATGTCGCTTCTGTTTTTTTACCCTCACCCTAACCCTCTCCCTGAAAGGGAGAGGGAATAGATAAAGCTCGCTGGATCCACTTTCCCAAACATCTGTTTTCTCCCTCTCCCTTTGGGAGGGGGAATAGATAAAGCTCGCTGGAGCCACTTTGCCGACGTTTGTTTTCCCCCTTACCCTTTGAGAGAGGGAATGGATAAAGCTCGCTGGAACCACTTTCCCCGACGTCTGTTTTCTCCCTCTCCCTTTGGGAGAGGGAATAGATAAAGCTCGCTGGAACCACTTTCCCCGACGTCTGTTTTCTCCCTCTCCCTTTGGGAGAGGGTCGGGGTGAGGGCTGCGGCTATCCTAAACCCCGAATTTATCTCTCAGCAGCGGCCAGGAAAGCCTCAACCAACGGGGATGGTTTGCCTTTAAGCGCACTTCGCTCATGCTGGAAAAGCGTCGCCACAAAGAACGGATGCCCCTGAAGTTCAACCGCGCGAATCTCGCCCTGCTTATCCCAGCCGGTCGGCTTCAGCGGTTCGCCGGCAAGCGCGGTGGCAAACAGCTCCGCAATACCGTAGTTGCAGTGGTAGCCTTCTTCGATTTCCGTCTTGCCATAGGCGCGTCCAACTGTAGAGTCGGCCAACAGCGCGATCTTGTCTGAAACCTCCACCAGCGAGCAGCTCAGGCGGCCAATCACCAGGCGCCCTTCACTCGCGGTTTCCGCATGGCCCGCATCTTCCCAGCCGAGCACGTTACGCGCATATTCCACCACCGCATACTGGAACCCAGCACAGGTGCCGAGGAAAGGCACACCGTTTTCTCGCGCAAAGCGAACGGCAAGGTAGGCAGCATCTTCATTCAGATAAGGGCTGGAAGGCACGCACCATATTGCGTCGTAACCCACCAGATCTTCAGGGCTGGTCACTTCCAGCGAGGAGACCCAGTCATAATCCGCGCTGACGCCAAGCGCGGCAGCCGCATTATCTAACGCCTGAGGAATGGCCTGATGTGCAATCACCGCGGGGTTATAATCACCGACAAGCGCAATACGTAAAGTGGATTTCAACTGTGAGTCTGACATGCTTTGGTTGGCCTTATGTTTGAGGGAAGAGAACAACATAAGGAATGATAGAGTAGGCGTTTTGCTTTGCGCTGACAACCGCAAAAATTGGCAGTCTTTCGCCTCTTTCCGCCGTGGCAAACAATGTAGTAACGTGTCAGGTTCACTTCATCGAAGAAGAAAATGAAAGTAAAAATACTGGTTAGTGCCTGCCTGATGGGCTTTCAGGTCCGCTATGATGGCCGCGAAAAATCACAAACTGGCGCCGCCCTCGCCCAACTTCAGGCTGAAGGCCGCCTGGTTATCCACTGTCCCGAACTCGCCGCCGGGCTGCCAACGCCGCGCCTCCCGGCTGAGCTTAGCGGAGGCAACGGTGAAGCGGCCTTGCTCGGTCGTGCAGCCATTCTGGAAAGCGACGGCAAAAACGTCACCGAACCTTATCTTCTTGCCGCCTGGCTCGCGCTGCAAACAGCCCGGGAGAATAACTGCCAGTTTGCTATTCTTACCGACGGCAGCCCGACCTGCGGCAGCCAGAAAATTTACGATGGCCACTTTGCAGGCAAAACAATCCCGGGTCAGGGGGTCGCGGCAGCGCTGTTGCGTCAGCACGGCATCGAAGTCTTTGCCGACCATCAGATCCCGCTGTTGCTCAGCAGGCTTGAGGCAAGCGATAAGGAGAAGGCATGATCCGCTGTAAACGCGTCTATGAGGTCCCGGCTGAAGATGATGGTTACCGCATCCTGGTGGACAGACTGTGGCCGAGAGGGATGAAGAAAAGCGACCTGCGCTACGATGAATGGCCAAAGGAACTGACGCCGTCGAACGAGCTACGCAAAGCCTTTCACAGCGAGACTATTGACTTTGCTGCGTTCCGAGAGCGCTACAAGCAAGAGCTTGAACAACACAAGGACGCCGCCCGAGCGCTTGCCCTGCATGGAGAAAACGGCACCCTGACGTTGCTGTATGGCGCAAAAAATACCGACCAGAACCATGCCCTGGTGCTGGCCGACTTTTTGCGCCACTGCCGGGATCAGTAGCTGAGGTGGAGTTCGTCTTCCTGCGGGGAAAAATCTTTGTCCAGCGGCATTAAATGTTCGGCACGCACGAAAGCGTAGCCCTGGCGGCCATCAAAGGCGATAACCTCGCCGGTCACCAGCCACAGCGGGTAGTTGGCCTCTAGCGGCAGCTGTGTTACCACTCCAGTCACCGGATTAACAAAGCGCTCCCCCGGCTGGCACAGCCCGAAAAGTTCTACCGCTTTACCAATATTCACCCGCCCGGCGGCGGTACGAGCGCCGATGATCATCGCCAGGCTGCCCGGTTTTAATTGAAACATTGCTGCTCCCCTCACTTTTTCGCCGCGAGATCAGAACATTCCTGGGGCAAAAAGTAAACGGCATGGCCACCTGTAACTAAGGTTTTTCTTAAATTATTTTGCGAGCCTGTCCGACAGTGCCGCCAGAAACAGCCTCAATGCAGCGGGCAGATAGCTTCGGCTCCGGTAAATACCGTAGATCCCCATCGATCGCGGCGGATAAGCCTCAAGCACTTTAACCAGCTCCCCGCTCTCAAACCGTGGCTGAGCATCCTGAACCGGCAGCATCGCAATCCCCACGCCGTCCGCTACTGCGTCCATCAGCACGACGGAATCATTGGCGCTGAAATTACCGCTCACCTCCACGTTCAGCGGGTCGCCGTTTTCATCCACCATTTGCCAGATGTTGCGCAGAAAATAGCTATATTGCAGGCAATTGTGGTGCTCGAGATCGCCCGGCGTGCGAGGCATTCCCCTTTGCTCAATGTAGGAAGGCGAGGCATACAGCCGGGAGTCACATTCCCCCAGGCGACGGGCGATAATATTAGGATCGAGGTCGTTGGTGATGCGAATAGCCAGATCGATACGCTCCTCAATCATATTCACCGCCTGACTGCTGACGTGCAGCTCAACCCTCACATCCGGGTAGTCGCGCAGGAAATCAGACAAGAAAGGCACGATGTAATACCGGGCGCCAAACTGGGAGCAGGCCACCCGCAGAGTACCCGAAGGCAAATCCTGCTGCTTCTGCGCCGCAATACTTTCCGCTACCTCGTTGAGCGCCCGGGTTTGCTGCAGCACCCGCTCACCCGTCGGCGTTAACGTCAGCTTGCGGGAAGAACGATGCAGCAGCCGCTCCCCCGCCCAATGTTCCATTTGCTCGAGATAGCGACTCACCATTGGCCGGGACATATTTAACGCCCGAGCCGCCGCGCTCAGGCTGCCCAGCTCGCAAATGCGGGTATAGACTTTTGCAGCAATGATCCTGTCCATTCTTTCACCCATCTGTTCGATTTATGAAACTCATCTTACCTGAATTAGGCCATTACGATTCACAAAATGCAATTTACACTGTTTCTCATTCCCAAACGGGCTTATTCATTCAGTTAATCAGGATAGAAAAAGATGAAGACACAGACCCTGGCCGCGGCCACCCTTTTGTTCACCAGCGCAAGCTTTGCTGCTCCGCTGACGCTCGACGTCTACAACCCGCAGGACAAAGGCGTTTTCCCGGTCACCTCTACGCTGATTAGCGGCCCAACGGAAGCCACGCTGGTCGATGCCCAGTTCAGCGTTAAAGACGGCGAAGCACTGGTGAAAATGATTCAGCACAGCGGCAAAAAGCTGACCCGCGTGCTTATTACCGCCGGTGACCCGGATTATTACTTTGGCCTTGAGCCGATTGTTAAGGCCTATCCGCAGGTAAAAATTGAAGCCACGCCGATGGTCGTCGACCATATCAACAAAACTAAAGCAGAGAAGCTCAAATACTGGGGCCCGATTCTGAAAGACGGCGCGCCGAAAGAAGTCTTCGTGCCACAGGTAACGCATGAGACAACCTTCACCGTCGACGGTGAAAAAATTGAGCTTCGCCAGCCTGCTTCTCACGCGGCGTATCTGTGGATCCCAGCCAATAAAACCATTCTCGGTGGCGTGGGCGTCAGTTCCGGCATTCACGTCTGGACCGCCGATTCCCAAACCAAAGCAGCTCGTCAGGAATGGCGTGATGTGCTGGATGAAATGGCGGCCCTGAAGCCGCAACGCGTGATCCCTGGTCATTACATCGGCAAGGTCAAACCAGGCGCGGCCCCGGTAGTCTTTACCGGCGACTATTTGGCCGACTTTGAACTGGCGCTGAAGAAAGGTAAAAGCGCCCCGGTCATTGCTGAGATGAAGCAAAAATATCCGGGCCTGGCCGATGAAAGTTCGCTGGAGATGAGCGCCAAAGTGAATATCGGCGAAATGAAGTGGTAATTCACTAAACATAAAAAGGGAGCCAACGCTCCCTTTAATTGAATGCAAAAATTGAAAAGGGAGCCTGTGCTCCCTTTTGTATTATTTGAAGTCGACCTTCATCAGCTCGGGAATCGAATAATCCCGGGTGGTTTCCACGCAGCGGCTGATGTAATCCACAAAGCGCGGCGGCGGCGACATGCCTAAATCCAGCAGCTTCTCGTTAGAGAAACGGACGTTCAGCATAGAGAACTCCCCGTACAGACGCATCGCGCGCAGCATTAAGCGCTCATTGCACGGCCCGTAAATGGATTTGAAGCTTCTGCGGCTTTTCACCAGTTCGCTGTAATCCACCTGCTCATAATTGGAGAAGATCGGCGTCTGGTTCAGCGCGCTGGACATCGCTTCATCGATGTCAGCAAAGCGGATGCTGCTCACGTCCCCGGCGGAGATGTGGTAGATCTTCTCTTTCAGCGAATCGCTCTTCGCCAGCAGCAGCAGCGCTTCTGCGCAATAGTCCACTGGAATAACGTCAATTTTGTCATCCAGGGAGCACATGAATTTCCCGAGCATAAGCACCATGCGGAAGACCCAGAAGATGCTGCTGGACGGGCGGCAGCCCTGCTCGCTGTGGCCCACCACGATGGACGGACGAGCGATAACCAGCGGCAGCTGCGGGAACTGCTCGGACATCATGCGTTCGATGGTGGATTTAGACCAGGTGTACTGCACCAGGTGCTCTTCTTCCGGCTTGCTCGACATACTTTCAGTCACCAGCGTACCCGCATCTGGTACACAGGACATCGCGGTGCCGACATGCAGGAAACGCTGCAGGCCCTTCACCTGGGACATGCGGCGAGCAAACTGCAGAGTGCCTTCCACGTTAACTTTCCAGATCAGCGCGTTCTCGCCAAACGATGCCACCGCGGCGCAGTTAATAACGTGCGTGACGCTGGATAATCTTTCATCATCCAGAAAATGTTCAGGCTCGGCTAAATCACCCAGCAATATATTCTCTGGGTTAATTTGCGCCAGTTGTGCTTCAGTACAACCAAAATTAGCAAGGTTGTTTCTGATTCTGGCCACGCCCTCCTGAGGAGAGTTCGCTCGCACCAATAGCAATACGGTATTGAAAGAGGATTCAGAAAGGGATCGGGCTAAAACCGCGCCGCCCAGGAAACCTGTCGCACCGGTAATCAAAAGTTGACTCATTATTATAACCTCAGGAGTGAAAACACGAGCATAGTAAGATGGTAAAAATAAACGTTTCCTCAATAAAGCGGATTACCCTTACATAATGCCCAGCACTTTCGTGTAACGGTTTGTACATTCTTGTTTTAAAAGAAAAATAAAAAGAAAAAATTAATTTCAGACGGGATTATTTTCACTATTTATTGATGTCGGGAATATTAAGAAAACCTTAATAAACGATAAACAGAACCGTTATTTCTGGGTAATCAGGAACTCTTTTTAATTTACAGGAAATAAAAAGCCCACAACAGTGGGCTGGAGATGAGTGGCCAAAGCGGTCATTTTTTCTCGGACGAGAGGCACAACAGAGGCCAAACTGGTCAATCCCGGGTCTGAACCCAGAACGCGTGAATCAGGCCGGGGAAGTAGCCCAGCAGGGTGAGGATGATATTGAGGATGAAGGCCCAACCAAAACCTTTACCGATAAGCACGCCCAATGGTGGCAGAATAATTGTGAAAACGACTCGCCAAAATCCCATATAAACTCCTGATAAATTAGATTAGTCCATGCTAAAAAAACGCCTTACCTTTAAAGCGTAGACGAATCCCAGAGCTTTGTTCAGCGCGATAATTCTGGAAAATTTAGTTTCATAACTCAACGTTGAAAAAAATATCATGCGGCACTTGCCAACCATAACAACTCAGGATAATTTCTTGCCTTCGGTAGCTTGATGAACCCTCATTCCGCTATCGAAATATGCCTATATTTCTCCTCCGCTGGAGGGGCCGGAACCACTCAAAAAACGATCCGGTCGTTCACCAATTATATTAATGATGATAGCCTTATGGTGACCCGGCGTTTGCCGGGTTTTTTCGATTATATTCCCGCGAATAATGCAATCAATGCCAATGCCGCAGGAGCCGCCTGCACGTAAAGTATTTTCTTACTGGCCGTTAAACCACCAAATAAGCCAGCAACCAGCACGCAAATTAGGAAAAACAGTTTAAACTCATAGCCGCTACTCGCCGCCAGAAGTCCATAAATTAATCCCGCCGCTAAAAAACCGTTGTACAGACCCTGATTGGCTGCCAGGGTTTTCGACTGTTGAGCAAACTCAGGTGACAAGCCAAAAGCTTTTCGCCCCGCAGGTTTATCCCATAGCACCATTTCCAGCACCAGAATATAAAGGTGAATCACAGCCACCAGGCCGATAAGAATACTGGCAATCATAGATGATTCCTGAGGGGGTTATTGAGTCGCCAGACGCCAGCTAAACTTCATAGCCAAGCGCCTCTATCACGTGTTCCATCGCTTCGCTGGTCAGCGGGGAGCGTTTGATTTTATGGTTAGCCAGCATGGTTCTGACCACGCCGGCAATCACGATATGTTTAGGCTCCTGCCCGAGATCCCGCATCTCCAGCACCACCTTGCCCACCACGCGGCACATCTCCTGATACAACAGGTCATCTTTTGCTTTTTTATCCATCTCGCCTCCGGCTTATCTGTTTGATCTTACAGTAGCATTTAAGTCACGAATTTATAACCTGAGAGGAGAAAAACGGCTATGCTATCCACTAGTAAATAATAAACCAGGACGCCAGAGATGAGATTATCAGGAGTGATTTTGGTGACCGTGGCCGCACTTTCTTCCTCCGCAGTATTGGCTGTGGATGTCTCACAAATTTACGGCAAAATCCAAATTGTCGATTCGTTTCCAGACTATAAAGTGCAGGTTGTCGATGCTTTTGAAGACCTGGATGTTCAAAAAGTCGATGCTTTTGCGGATTCCCCCGGACAATGGCAAATAGTAGATTCTTTCCCGGATTATAAAGTTCAGATAGTGGATTCGTTCCCTGACTTCACCATTAAATATGTTGATGCCTTCCCCGGGCCACCGTAAATACGCCGGAGTACTTGCCACGATCAAAAAAGGCGCCTCTCAGCGCCTTTATGTTAATCATCCCATTTAAACGTAACGCCAGCCCGGGCGGTACTGTTGCTGTTATCGCGATCGTATTTAGAATAAGGATCGGACAGCAGCTTTTGGTCACCTTTATCAAGTTTGCCGTACATGTTGATAGGCTGATTCTTTTCGTTGCTCACGCAGATATTGCCGTGGCAGCCTGGCTCTTCTTCAGCTTCACTCCAGACCAGCTCAGAAGCGGGTTTATTCGCGGCATAAGCGTGGGTGGTCAATAACATAGCGCAGATGATAAGCGTCTTATTCATAAACAATCCCTTTTATGATAATGATAATCAAATGCAATTTTAACATCTTCATGCCACTTGAGGACAATCAGTTTAAAACTGAACATTGCTGACCAAAGCAGTAGAAAAATAGCGTACTAAAAGACGGCCCTGAACGCCGGCTTACCCCAGAATCAGGACATCAACCGCCCTCTGTACTGACATATCATCCAGGCCATTGGCATAGAGCTTATGTATCATGTCGGCTATCGACTCCCGCGATAACGCCTCTTTACGCGCCAGCAGCTGCACGACAGCCGCCCCGATAACCTGCAGCGTTTCAGGATGAAGCTCCTCGGAGACGTGCTTGTCCATACTCACTCCATAAATCAAATTCCCTGTCTTTCTAAACTAGCACAAGAGAACTCAGACAAAACTGGGATCTTTTCCTAATACCCCGCCCTTTTGTAACGTCGGTAAATAACTCATTGATACAACTCTGTAACATTTCGCGAGTTTTTTATGTCTGAATTTTACAAGGAGAGAAATACCGCCTAAATATTGGCCTGTTCAACATGCCCGGCAACGATTATCATTAATAAATATATGGGTACTCCAGGGGGAAGTATGCTGCACTTTGATGTCTTTGGCAGGCGTTTGGGCATAAAGAAAGTCAGCGAACAATGGCTGCTTTATCGCGTCGATCCTAACGAGGGTAAATATTCCCGGATTTATGACGTGGTTATTCCACCATGGCTAACGGAGCAGGAACTCTCCGGCTGGCTCGGGGATATTTACCATGAAGCAGCGAGTGAAAAGCATCCGGATGTCCGTTTAATTAATGCCGGTGGGTCGTCCTCGGGCAAGATTTAACCCTATAAAAACACCGGGATTTATAAGCAGAAGGACTAAATGGCTGTTCCGAATAATAGATCACTTTGAGGGAACTCAGCCCGGATTGTGCGATCTGATCAATCGCCAAACATCACAAATCACCAACCGGACTGAGC
>NZ_FXAS01000141.1:0-1053 GCF_900177785.1 Cedecea sp. NFIX57
TAAAAGCTTTTATCAGGATTAAAACATCCGGAGTGGAAGCATTAATCCTGATAATGACTGGCTTCGTGATGAAAGGGATAATGGGTGGGAAGTATTTATCTCCCACCCACCTTTTCTGTCACATCATCAGAAACTTACACGGAAACCGGCATTCCCCGTCACCGGGGACTCCACATGCTCGCCCTTGCGGTAGTTGGCCTCAAGGTAAACGGATGCATTATGGGTCAGCTGAGAGGTTACGCCCAGCCCGTAACGCCCCGTGGTACCGGAGAAGTCGTTGTTGAAGTTGTATGCGTCATTCATGCGGACATTGTTGTCTTTATCAAACTCCTGCTCCACTGCGACAGTCACATACGGACTTACGGTCACGCCCCCGTTCAGGTCAAAGCGCTTCCCGGCAGACACCCCCGCTTCGCCGCGAATGGACTGCAGGCGGTCGGCTTTCGCCTCAAGGCCGTTACTCAGCTTCACGTCCTTCCCGTCCGCGGTGAAATACGACGCCCGAACATACGGCTCTACAAACATCGCCGCCGGCAGGGTGAAGCGATAGCCGGTTTCCAGGGATGCACCCAGCCCGTTCTGGTCAAAGTTGCCGGTAACGCTGCGCCCGGTTTCGGTCTGAGAGCGCACGTTGGTGCTGAAGTGGTTATATTTCACCACCCCGTCCACGTAATAACCCTGCGCCCCGAACCAGGTGGCGTACACCCCGGTACCCCAGCTGTCAACGCTGCTGCTGTTGCCGCGGTCCTGCTTCAGGTTGTTCTTCGAGTAGTTGCCGAACAGACCCAGCGCCAGTCGGTCATTACCGACATTGAGGATTTTATCTCCGCCGAGCTCCATGCCGTTCTGTTCCAGACGGTAAGCGGCGGTGCCGGCGGCGTGAACGTGAGTGTTGTTATTCAGGTAGCGACCCCAGACACCGCCCTCATCCTGGCTGCCGTTCTGCAGGTCACCCCGACGGGAGCGGACGCTCTGCATTTCACCGTCAGAGATAAACAGCCCGGAGGACAGGGCGCCGAGCAGGGCATCGGTGGAGCGGGTGGTTTTATCGGT
>NZ_FXAS01000032.1:0-42056 GCF_900177785.1 Cedecea sp. NFIX57
TTACTCATCCCTTCCTTATTCACGTCTGCAAGTCTTCAATTTCATCAACTGACCATAGCATGGTCGGTTAATCACGTGCCCGCGAAATAAAAAACTGTCTGGCAGGGCGGGGAGGGGTTATCTGCGTTATGTCAGATTACACCCGCTTCGCGGGGCTTCGGCCAGTTGACACAGGGTGATTAATTTCACTTTCGTGTGTGGCCTTACATTCCGCTGTGCGGCATAAAATCCGAGTTTATTTTATCGGTCGTGAGTTTTTATTGGCATTTTGCATCTTCTGTCTACGGTATGCTTTTATTGCCTGGTACTTAGCATAAACCAGACGGGCATAATGATATCGCCTCAGTGCCTGTTTTTCTGTCTGTCTGAACCCGGCATTATAAGCCCCAACAGCGGCCCAGCTATAACCATATTTTTTCACCGCATGTGCCAGATAATAAGCCCCGGTGTAAATGTTCATACAATGGTCATTTAACAACTGCTGTTTTGTAATCCCCAGGGAACTGAGTGCGTAGAGATGCTGGGAATCGACCTGCATTAACCCAATGCCATAACCTGTTGTTGGATTTTTACCGATAGCGTCAGGGGTTGCGGATGATTCCTGCCAGGATATTGCGCGCAGAAGATCAGGGTCAACATGATAATCATGCCCGGCGCGGTCATAACAATCCGCAGCGTTAGCGCCGGAAGAGAATAACCCTGCCAATAATAACAACATTGTCCGCAATTTCATTTTTTGCCTCAGACCTTTCAAACCCGGCAATACTCTAGTCCGGCGAGCGAACAACATCAACAAATATGCACTCCTCAGCACCAAAATCACCACACACTACGCAAAATTGAAATTTTGCTGATTTGAATTTGAAAACAGTAAGTTAGCTTAAAAATGTTTTTGAAATTTTGATTTTATTGTTTTTTAACGAGTTGTGACTGACTCTGAAGTGACTCGTCAACGAGTCGTCCAGAGTCATCAGAGACTCAACGCGCATATTTGCTGGGTTTAAAGACGACTCGACTCTAGACTCAACTCGTCTTGTGAGTCGTGAGACGAGTCGTCAAATTTATATGGTGAGTCGCTGCTGAGTCGTGATATTTTAGGTTGGATTTTGTGCGTTCTTGAAATATTTAATTGTGTGCTTGTCAGAGAGGAATATATGGGAAGGGTTCAGGTTTACGTGAGCGATGAAGTCAGTGAAAAAATTAACGCAATAATCAGCAAGCGCCGGGCTGAAGGGGCCAGGGATAAAGATGTGAGCTATTCCTCCGTCTCCGGGATGCTGCTGGAACTGGGGCTGCGGGTATATGAGGCCCAGACGGAAAGGAAAGAAAATCCCTTTAACCAGATGTTGTTCAATAAAACGCTTCTTGAAAATGTTCTGAAATCACAGGCGGCAATTGCCAGAGTACTGGCTATGGACTCATTAAGCCCGCATATTGTTGATGATAAGCGTTTTGTGTATGCCCAGCTGGTCGCAACAATCAAAGCTGAGGTACAGGAACAATTAGGTACTCTCTTTCCTGAAGAGGATTAATAGTGTGTTTTATGGAGGTATTGTGAAAACTGTTTTGATAAGTGGAGCAAGTCGAGGTATTGGTTATTCTATTTGTAAGGCATTTGTTGATGAGGGAGACTATATTGTCTACGGTCTTTCAAGAACAGGTGATGGTGTAAGTAAAATTAATGAGTTAGGTGCGACAGGTATTCTTTGCGATGTTTCAAAAGATGAAGATGTGGATTCATTGAAAGAGAAAATTAAGAGTGACGGTTGTTCTGTTGATGTTTTGATAAATAATGCAGGGATTGCCAAGTCATCTCTGTTTATGAAGACAAAATTTAGTGATCTGAACGATATAATGAATGTTAATTTTTATGGAGGGGTTAGGTTGATTAAGTGCTTTATTAATGAAATGTCAAAAAATAAATATGGAAGAATCATTAATGTTTCAAGTGTCTTATCATTAATGCCTCAGGTGGGTTTTTCTGCATATACAGCATCGAAAGCTGCTTTAGATGGTTTGACTAAATCACTTGCTCTTGAATACGCATCAAAAGGCATTACAGTCAATAGTATTAACCCAGGGTTCGTCAAGACTTCAATGTTGGAAGTCATTGGGGATAAAGGTGATGAGTTGATGATGAATATACCTTGTGGTTACGCTGCGGAGCCTGATGATATATCACCATTGGTTGTGTTTTTGGCATCTGATAAAGCCAGGTATATAACCGGGGAATCCATTCAAATAAATGGTGGTTTATATTTTTCTTGATGCTATGAAGGTTCTGAATTTACTTAATGAATTTTGAATTATAACGCTATTGACCCTTTCGTAAAAGAAGGGGTCATCCCTTTTCCCAGCTAACACTAATGACTCCCTCCATTCAGGGGATGAAATGGCAAGGCCCACACCATGTGCAATGTCGAATGATGTTCGGTAATCCTTTATATCTTTTTCAACACCTCGTTTATGATGAACAGTATCCCAAATGGTGACTATACTTTCATGTCTTTCAAGTGCTTTGAAAGCGTTATCATATATAGGGCATGAGTTCATTAATTGGTTTGATATTAGCTCATTTTTCCATGCTTCATTTGATGTGAGGTATAACTTACATGATTTATATTCAATCATGTATGTTAAATATGAGCATTTTATTTCTTTTGCAAGCCCAAAGAATAACGTTTCTAACCCCTTGTGTTCTTGGATGGGGATGGTGATTACGTGAGCATTGCTAGATAGTATTTTCATAGAAATTTTCGAATCCAAATTATCTCATAGATATCTTCAACCATTTCTAATGGCAATGAATTAACCTCTGCTTGATCTGGGTCAAATGTAATAATATTTTCAGAGCTTTCTCTTGTTAATGCGAGAATATATTCTCCATCAGTTAGCCGAATTAGGCATAGCTTTGTTTTTTGTGTGCGTTTCTTTGTCTTGACGGCACCTACAATATCGCCCTGTTCAATGTTTAATGATGGGATGCTTTTAGGTGAGGTGTAAATAATTGAGTTGTCATTCATCTTCTTAAAAAATGATATCTCTTTTATCACTGCAAGATTACTTTCCAGCGTTGAGCTTTCCGTCGGAGCTGGGCCATTACCAGTAATTAGCCAGTCAAAGCCTACATCAACACCTTGCTGCTGGTAGAACGTAACTAGCTGCTTCAGATAAGAGATACTGATCTGTGACTGTGCGTTTTCGAAAGAAGATAACGAGGATGCTTTTATCACCCCGTTTGAACGAATCTCAACTTCTTTCCTGCTTATTTCCAGTAGCTCTCTTAGCTCTCTGATTCTATTAGCTATATCCTTCATATTTGAAATTTTTCCTAACTGGCTGTTTTGGATGGTTTTTATAGCACGGCAATCGTTAGGTACCTTATGGTTGACGTTGTGGGAGTTATTATTTTAAAATTGCTTCTAATGGAGTTAAATTTGAGGCTCACTATGCAAACTAAACCATCAGCTTCTGATGCCGATTTTGTTTACATCACTTTAAGGTTGAGTTCTGAGAGTAATGAGTTACTTACCATTGCGGCTGGGCGCTCTGCTCGATCCAAACGAAAAGAGGCTGAATTGCGCCTGTCTCTTCATCTCAAAAATAATGAGCTAGTTTCTTCCGAGCAGTTAAGTGGGCATAACGCTAACCTGGTTCGCTAAATAATGATGATTAGTTATCAAGCGGTTGCTTCTAAATATCAGAGCGGTTCAAGCTCTTTCCGGGCTCTGCTTTCTTTCTGTTTTTGCGAGTACCTTTACGCTGCCTCCAACAAAGCCAGCGCTCTCGCCAGCTGGAGGCAATGTTTTGTCTGCATGACTACCTCAAAAGATTCGCGGGTATTGACGGTGATTACTATGCAATCACTTCTTTGTGATACTTGGCTTCCGTTTATGCGCCTGCATCTCCAGCATCCGGGCCTGCAGCGACAGGTCATCGACGATCAACTGGATGGCCGCCTGCAGACCTGTCGACAGGTGTCGGATATCGACAAAGTGGGGGTTTTCTCCGGGGTCTTCCCGCTGCCGGAAAATGTCCTGCGAATCGACATCCATCGTCTTACAGATAGTCAATTTACTTAGTAAGAAATCAAGGGAGTATATTCTGCCAAAATTTGACCGGAGGGTATAAATAACCATCAGCTTCAGTGAGATGCAAAAATATTCATCATTACGATGAATTTGATGAGGGAAATATATTTTTTGTTACCTGGATTTTTCTTTACCGAAAAATTCGGAGGGCGTCCTTTTGCCCAAATCCCGTCGGTCCGACTGCGGACCACGACAGGTGTGACACCTTGGGGCGGTAGCATGCCTTTTTCCCGGGTTATTTCCCCGCAGGTCCTGTCGATATTCGCCCGCTGCCTCTGACGTTATTTCGGGTGCAGCGGGGGCATATTGCCCGGTTTATTTTCGCCGCCTGACAGCGGTAAAGAAAGAGTCAAAGAGGAATAAAATCAATGAGTCAGATGGTAATGGAAAATAGCGTGGTGCCTTCTCAGGGAAAACCGTCCCGACTGAAACAGGCCTTTTCAAAAACAAGCCTGCTGAAGGCGGCGAAAGCGGTTCTGCCGGTGATGGCGGTGGGGATGCTGTTCCCCGGTCTGGCGCACGCTGGGGGCGGCGGGGGTACTGACCTGCTGCAGCCGGGCGATGCCACCGTCGGGGCGACCTTCGGGAGTAAATCCAGCGCGGTCAAATGGGTCATCCTGGCCGAGGTAATGGTCGGGGCGGTGATGTATATGACCACCAAGAACCTGAAATTCCTCTCCGGCTTCATCATCATTTCCGTGCTGATTTCGGTCGGTATGAAAGTGGCGGGTTATTAACGGGGGAATAGCGAATGACGGGAAACGATGAATTATCGCAGTTCCGTTTCCCGGAAACACTCTCCAACCAGAACCGCTGGTTCGGCTTTTATCTCGATGAGCTTCTGCCTGCCCTTATTCCTGTGGCATGGGGATTATGGACCGGCAAGCAGCTCTGGGGTATCGGCTTTGGGGTTCTGGTTTTCCTCGGAATACGGAAGCTGAAAAAAGGGCGGGGCAGCACCTGGCTGCGCGATTTGCTCTACTGGTATCTGCCCACCTCTCTCCTTAAAGGCCTTTTCAGCACCCTTCCGGACTCGTGTTTCCGGCAGTGGATCAAATAGACAACAGGACAAATGGTATGGAGCACGGCGCCAGACTCAGTTCCCGCAGGGTGATTGCCATCGGCTTTCTCTGCATGGGTGTTTTCAATGTTCTCAGCCTGACGGTGAATATTATCCAGGGCATCAATAACTACCGCCTGCAGAATGAGCAGCGCACCGTCACCACCCCGATGACCTTTCAGGCCCCCTTCGCGGTCTCCCAGAACCAGATGGACGCCTCTTACCTCCAGCAGATGGGCCTCTCGTTTATCTCTTTGCGCCTCAACGTCTCCCCGGAAACCGTGGACGCCCAGCATCAGGCGCTGCTGCACTATGTCCGGCCTGCCTCGCAGAATGCGCTCCGGGTGAAGCTGGCTGAAGATGCGAAGCAGATCAAGGGCAACAACGTCAACAGCGCCTTTTTTATGACCGGGGCACGCGTGTTCCCGGCCAGCGGCCGGGTGGAGTTTCGGGGCGAGCTGAAGACGTGGATTGGTGACTCTGCCCCGTATTCCGAAATCAGGCACTACGCGCTGTTTCTGACCCGGGAGGACGGGGTGACCTGGCTGTCCCGGTTTGCTGAGGTGAAAGATGAGAAGAAATAGTGCCCCCCTTTTACTGCTGGCGCTGCTTGTGTCGGCCCCGGTACTGGCGGCTCAGCCCCCGGTCAGCGGCACACTGGCCGCCACGGTTATCCCGATGAGCAACGGCGGACAGGCCAGTGTCGCCCTGAGCAACACCGACCCCAACCTGCTTACCGTGCCGGGCGACCGTATCACCGCCATCACCAGCCTCGATGGCATCCTGACCCGGCAGATGAAAACCGCCAGCGGCGGGGTGGTCATCAGCACCGTCAGCAAAACGCCGCTGACCTTTATCGTTGAGACCGAACGCGGCATGAACTTCTCCGTGCGCGCAGTCCCGCGCCGCGGCGTGGGACGCACCTTTCAGCTGGTCACTGACCTCGGGGGAACGGGGGAGATACCAAAGCGCTGGGAAGAAGCGGCGCCGTACGAAGAGACGCTGGTCAGCCTGAACCGGGCAGTTCGGGGTGGCACGCTGCCGGAAGGCTACAGCGCCCTCCCGGTAACGACAGAGCAGATGCTGGCGCCTGCTGGCCTGCAGGCGCAGGCGGTGGCCGTCTGGGCCGGGCATCACCTGAAGGTGGTCCGTTACCGGGTGATGAACCGGCTGTCGTCGCCGGTGTTCGTGTCTGAGTCGGCCTTCTGGCAACCCGGCGTGCGGGCGGTGATGTTCCCGGGGGCGGTGTCGTCCATCTTACCGGGGGCGGCTCTCGAGGTGTACGTCACCGTGGCGGCCGGGGAGGGGAGCTGATGGCCAGTATCAACGCCATTGTGAAGCGTAAACAGTATCTGTGGCTGGCGGTGGTGACCGGGGCCCTGGCGGCCTTTGTGGGCGGCGGCTGGTACCTGTCTGAGATGGACCTGAGCACTACCGGGCAGCCGGGCCGGGCAGAGCCTGCCCCGGACATGACGGGGGTGGTGGACTCGGCCTTTGATAACAAGGTGCAGGAGCACGCCACCACCGAAATGCAGGTGGCCCGGGTGGAGATGGACCGGGAGGTGAAGGAAATTCGCACCGAGCTGGATGTGCTCAATAAGGGGCATCTGGATGACCAGAAACGCCTCGAGCAGGTGAGCCAGGAGAACACCACGCTGAAGCAGCAGCTCCAGGCGCTGGGCCAGAAACCGGCCTCCGACACCGGCGTCCCGCCGCCGAACCCGCCGGGGGGCACACCGGGGCCGGAGGGGGAGCCTGCCCCGGGGGCGCTGTTCCCGCCGACCGGCAGCGTGCCTCCACCGGGCACCTTCTATCAGGGTAAGGGCGACACGGCGCCGGACCGGGTGGAATACACCCCTATCCCGGTGCCGGGCCAGCTGCAGCGGACCACCTTTGGGGATGACGCGGTGAAGAAGAAAAACGCGTACCCCTACATTCCGTCCGGCAGTTTTGCCCGCGCCATGCTGATTGAAGGGGCGGACACCAACGCGTCGGTCACCGGCAATGAGTCCACCGTGCCCATGCAACTGCGCATCACCGGCACGGTGGAGATGCCGAACAGCAAAACGTATGACCTGACCGGCTGCTTTGTCGGGCTGGAAGCCTGGGGCGATGTCTCCAGTGAGCGCGCTATCGTGCGCACCCGCAAAATCAGCTGCATCCGGGGGAATGACACCATCGACCTCCCGATTCAGGGCCATGTCTCCTTTATGGGCAAGAACGGCATCAAGGGCGAGGTGGTGATGCGTAACGGCAAAATCCTCGGCTGGGCCTGGGGAGCCGGTTTTATCGACGGCATCGGGCAGGGGATAGAGAAAGCTTCCCAGCCTGCCGTCGGGCTTGGGGCCACCGCCTCGGTGGGCGCCGGCGATGTCCTGAAATCCGGTATCGGGGGCGGCTCATCGAAAGCAGCCCAGACGCTGAGTGACTACTACATCAAACGCGCCGAGCAGTACCACCCGGTTATCCCCATCGGGGCCGGGAATGAAATCACCGTCGTCTTCCAGGATGGTTTCCAGCTGAAAACCATTGAGGAGATGGCCCAGGATAAAAATCACCGGACACAGGCGGATGAACGTTCGCATGTCACCCCTTCTCTGAATACCCCTTCACTTAACGGCGCCGGCAGTACGGACTCGCTGATGAAACAGCTGGGCAAACTCGATGCCCGCAGTTTTGGTCTCGGGTCAGCGCGTACCAGCGGCCAGGGAGAACAGTAAATGCAAAAACAAACGAAACCTTCAGGACCGGAGATGCCCTCAGAGGGAACGATTATCCGCGAGCCGGGCACGGGGCGGGGGCTGTTGTGTACCGCTCGGGCAGCGCTTCCGGACGGGGGACATTTCCCGGAAGGGCTGGCTGACGCCATCCAGGCAAACTGCCCCGTACACATCGTCTGGGGGGCAGAAAAACATGGCGCGTAACCTGATGCCCTCCCTGGGGTATGCCCTGCGGTGGCTGGGCTGGGGCGTGCAGTGGCTGGTTATCGCGCCGCTGGGCACCCTGACCCTGGCGGTCGTGGTGCTCGCGGGGCGTGGCGGTGACACGCCCGGCCAGATGCTGGTGCAGTACGCCGAATCGGTCAGCACAAGCAGCGCCAGCGGCGTCTGGTTTTATGCCCGGTGTGCGCCGGATAAGAAGACGCCCGCGCCGACGGCACCCTGCCCGCAGGTGAAGACCGATGCGGCCGGATATGCCGCGTATATCGACCAGACGCTGGCGCACCTGCTCCGGATTTCATGGCTCACGTTCGCGGCGCTGTATGCCGGATTCGCGCTGGCGACCGGCTGTATTCCCTCCCGCTGGCGCGGGGTGCCCATCACAGATGGTCGTTCTGCACAGTTCAGATACGGACGCCCCACGAACGACCTCGCTGAACACGCTGAACATAAGGACAAACCCTGATGAAAAAATACCTGCTTCCCCTGCTGGCGGGCGCCTGCCTGCTCGCCGGGTGTTCCCGGGCGGCCCCTGGCGCCGGACACCCCACAGTGACATCCGGTGAGGATGTGACACAAAACTGGCTCAACAGCCTGGCGCTCGTCCAGCCCGACGTGACCCGTGTCCTCACCGGCGTGCGGGCTACCCGCCGGACGGCCTGCCATGAGCAGCTGGACAAAGAGGCACTCTTCACTGTCGCGGAGAACAGCCCGACCTTTGCCCGGCTGCTGCGCCAGACCACCTGGCACTCTGACGACTCTCAGGCATACCGGACGTTGCTCCGGCGGTATGCGCGGTGCGATGTGACAGCATCATCCATTTGATTTTTCACCGGGGTGAATAAAGGAAAGCGAAATGAAAACGGTTGATAACGATGCAGCAGAAACAAAACACCATGTGGTTATCGGGGCCGAACACCCCGTTGTCGGGCCGCTGTATTTTGAACTTATCCCGGACAGCGAGGCCGGGCCGTCGGATATTTATCAGCTGACGGACACCCTCGGGCGGGCCGATGTCTTTGATGCCGACTGGCGGGCGTGGTCGCTCCCGTATACCCATGAGAGTAGGCGTCCGTCTTACGAAGACCTCGTCCTCGCCATGCACATTGAGCATATCGACTGGAATGATAACGCCGAAATTCAGCGTATCTGCCAGGTTCACGGCCTCCCGGTTCAGGATTTGAGGCAGTGGAGCCAGGACTTACGCCGCTGGAAAGACATTCCGGTGCTGGCCGACCTGGACCGCAGCGGAGATGACTATGAGGCGGTCTCGCTTCTCCCGGTCTGAGTTAAACGTGCCGCATCGCGCCGTTTCTTGCCAGGTTTTGTTTGCCCTCTCTGTTTTCAGGAAAACGTAATGACCCGATTAATGATACCCCTGCTGGCGGGCGTCTGCCTGCTGACCGGCTGCGCCGGGGTGAAAAGTGAATTTGAATGTAACGCCACCTCGTCCGACAGCTGCATGACCATGCAGCAGGCCAATGAGAAAGCGAAAGCCGTCGAGACCCCGGCGCGGGGAAAGCCGGCTGCGACCGCCTTGCCACGCCTGGCTGAGGGCGATTTTCGCACACCGGCCGTGACGGCCCCGTCTGTGGTGCCGGTGCCCCCGCTGGCTTCGCTGAATACCGGGCATGTGACCGCGCACACCGCTGTTGTGCGCCCGGCTTTGCCTGCTCCCGTTCCCGCCCCGCTGTTCCGGCCGGAGATGCGCAGCCATACCGCCACCCGACCGGTGATGCCCGGTGACTACCCCCGTCCGTTGCGGACCGGGGAGCAGGTCGCCTCCCTGTGGATAGCCCCGTATGTCGATGCCGGGGATGTGTATCACCAGCCGGCGGCGGTGTTGTTCGTGGTGAAACCGTCCCGCTGGGGTGTACCCCAACTCTGACCTTCAGGAGGCGTTCCGATGACTGATGAAGTGGATATGGCGCAGGCGTGTCAGGAGACCCTGACGGGGTTCGCCATTGACCGGGTGCGTCAGCAGTTGCCCGCGAGCCGTGTCTCCGCCTCCGTCTGTGAAGTCTGCGGCGGGCCTGTCCCGGCAGCTCGTCAGCGGGCGCTACCTGGCGTGACGGTCTGCGTTGACTGTCAGCAGGCGAGAGAACAACGACAGCCGCTGTACCCGGGCTGCACCTTTTATTAAGTCCGCCCTCCGGGGCACCGAATGTGACAACCAGAAGGTATGCGAGATGACTGAGAAACGACACAACACAGAACGCTACGGGTTGCTGGCCATCGCGGCCGTGCTGATGACCGGGCTGATTGTGCACGGCAATCAGCAGCCCCGGGACATGCTGCAGCGCTTTGACCCGCTGAACGGGCAGTTAGCTGCCCTCAACAACACGGCGCAGGTGGGCCGGGTGTCACTGGCCGCCAGGGCGCAGCATGCCGCCCGGGCCGGTGTGTTGCTGGAAAAACTGAGCAGGACGTCGCTGATGCGACAGGCTGAACATGATGCCAGCGCCGCCGCGATGAGGGCGGCGCCGGCCCCGGCGAAGTGAGGTCCCCATGTCGCCCCGGACCGGTATTACCCCGGTGCTGCTCGACTCTGCCAGTGTGCCGACGGGAATACAGCGCAGGGCCTCCCGCCTGCTGACCGCCTGGTGGCAGGGTGCCCCGCTGTCACACCGGCTGAAGGCCCGCCAGGGCGGCTGGCTCAAAATCAACGTGGGGCCCCGCTGGCGGATGCTCAGCCGGGATAACGGCGGGTCGTGGGCGCTGATGACCCACGAACGCTACAACACCGAATGGAAAAAATAACCAAAGGTTATGCGATGAACATTTTAAAGATACACATACTCTCCCCGTTTTTTGACACCCCTGCCTGTGGGGATCGCGGGCATACGATCGCCATCGGGCAGCCGGGGGCGGGAAAGACCGCGTTTTTCAGCGACCTCATGACCGATATTGTGCAACGCCAGACCGGGCGGGGCGTTGTTGTCTGCCCTGGGATGGCCCCACTGAGCGGGAAACGTCAACAGGCCATGTTACAGCAGGGTGGGGCCGTGTTTATCTGCGATCCGACAACGCGATGCCCTGGTATCCGAAAGCCTCCGTGCCGCCGCAGGGTGAACCGGTAGCGGTGTAACCCCGTATACCCCTCTCGCTGTGCCTGCGACGTTTTCTTTCTCTTTATTACTCCTTCAGCTTTGAGGTCACGATGTCCCTGCCCGACCCGATAACCCGGACCGTCAACGGTCTGCTCTCTGCCCTGAAAATGCCCGATGACTCGGCGACGGCCAACCGTGCGCTCGCGGAGATGTCTTTCCCCCAGTTCAGCCGCGTGCTGCCGTACCGGGATTATGATCCCGATACGGGGTTATACATGAACGCCACCACCCTCGGCTTTATGGTCGAAGCCATTCCGCTCACCGGGGCGGATAAAAGCATTGTTCTGACGCTGGAGAATCTGCTGCGCACCAAACTGCCGCGCACGATACCGCTCTCCATCCACCTGATGGCGGGCAAACAAATCGGGCCGCAGATTGAATACGGCCTGCGGGAGTTCTCCTGGAGCGGGCCGGAGGAAAAAAAATTCAACGCCATCACCCGGGCCTACTACCTGGCCGCCACCCAGGGGCGCTTTTCCCTGCCGCCGGGGATGGATTTACCCCTGACGCTGCGGGACTACCGGGTGTTTATTGCCTGCGCGGTGCCGTCAAAAAAGCACACGCCTGCCGATATCATTGAGATGCAAAACCGGGTCAAAATTATCCGTGCCTCCCTGCAGGGGGCTCGTATCCATACCCGACCGGTGGAAGCGGACGCCTTCATCAACATCGTCCGGGCGATGGTCAATCACGATCCTGAGGAGCTGTCTCCGCGCAACGCCGAACTCGACCCCTATACCGACCTCAACTACCAGTGTATCGATGACTCCTTTGACCTGAAGGTGAAGGCTGACCACCTGACCGTGGGCCTGAAGCGCCCGGCCGGGCAGGGAAACAGTGTCGCCCGGGTCTTGAATTATCAGCTGGAGCGCAACCCGCAGCTGGCCTTTCTGTGGGGCATGGCCGACAACTACAGCAACCTCCTGCACCCGGAGCTGTCCATCTCCCGGCCGTTTATCCTCTCCCTGACGCTGGCGGTGGAAGACCAGGTGAAGACCCAGAACCAGGCCAACCTCAAATACCTGGATCTGGAAAAGAAGAGTCGTACCTCCTATGGCAAGTTTTTCCCGGCCGTTAACCAGCAGATGAAGGAGTGGGGCGAGCTTCGCCAGCGGCTCGGCGCGAACCAGTCCTCCCTGGTCTCCTATTTTATGAATATCACCGTATTCTGCGAAGATAACGACCAGGCTGCCCTGGAAGCGGAGCAGGAGGTGCTGAACAGCTTTCGCAAGAACGGGATGGAGCTTATCAGCCCCCGGTTCAACCATCTGCGTAACTTCCTGGTCTCCCTGCCGTTTATGGCCGGGGAGGGCTATTTTAAGACGCTGCAGGCGGCCGGCGTGGTCAAGCGTGCCGAGACGTTCAACGTTGCCAATCTGCTGCCGGTTATCGCCGACAGCCCGCTGGCCCCGGCCGGGCTGCTGGCCCCCACCTACCGCCATCAGCTGGCGTTTATCGACCTGTTCTTTGAGGGGATGGGGAACACCAACAACAATATGTCCGTCTGCGGCACCTCGGGGGCCGGGAAAACCGGCCTGATCCAGCCGCTTATTCGCAGTACGCTGGATGCAGGTGGGTACAGCTGGGTGTTTGATATGGGGGACGGCTACAAGTCCCTGTGCGAGAACATGGGGGGCGTCTACCTCGACGGCGAGTCGCTCAAATTTAACCCGTTCGCCAACGTCATTGATATTGATTTGTCCGCCGAACGTATCCGCGACCAGCTGTCGGTGATGGCGAGCCCCAACGGCAACCTCGATGAGGTGCATGAGGGCCTGCTGCTGCAGGCGGTGAAGGCGGCCTGGCTCAAAGGAAAAAACAAGGCCCGTATCGACCATGTGGTGGCATATCTGCAGGAAGCGCGCGACAGTGAGAAGTATAAAGATTCACCCACCATCCAGAGCCGTCTCGATGAGATGGTCATCATGCTGGATCAGTACACCACCGGGGGGACCTACGGCAGCTACTTCAACTCGGACGAGCCTTCCCTGCACGAAGATGCCCGGATGGTGGTGCTCGAGCTGGGCGGCCTGGAGTCCCGCCCGTCGCTGCTGATTGCCGTGATGTTCTCCCTCATCATTTATATCGAAAACCGGATGTACAACACCCCGCGTAACCTGAAAAAACTCTGCGTCATCGATGAGGGCTGGAAGCTGCTCGACTTTAAAAATGAGAAGGTGGGGACCTTTATCGAGAAGGGATACCGGACCGCCCGCCGCCATAACGGGGCCTACATTACCATCACCCAGAACATCGTGGACTTTGATTCCCCGACGGCCTCCAGCGCCGCCCGGGCGGCGTGGGGGAACTCCTCCTACAAAGCCATTCTCAAGCAGTCGGCCAAAGAGTTTGCCAAATACTGCCAGCTGTACCCCGACCAGTTCACGCCGTTTGAGCAGGACATGATCCGCAAGTTCGGGGCGGCGAAAGACCAGTGGTTCAGCTCCTTTATGCTGCAGGTGGAGGCGCAGGCCTCCTGGCACCGGCTGTTTGTCGACCCCCTGAGCCGGGCGATGTACTCCTCCAGCGGGAAAGACTTCGAGTATATCCGGCAGCGTCGCGCGGAGGGGGCGAGCATTCACGACGCGGTGTATGAGCTGGCCCACCGCAACTTCCCGGAAGAAATGGCCCGCCTGGAGCGCTGGGTGGCCGAACACGAACAGGAGAGTCAGGTATGACAACCGAATCCGGTGCTACCCCGCGCCCCCGTGTCTCCCGCCGCGCCCGTCGGTATCTGGCTGCCGCCGGGCTGATGGCCGGGGTGCTCGCCGCAAACGTGATGATAAGCCTGGTGCTTATCCGGACCACCGCGCCCCGGGTGGTGGCCTTTGATATGAAGCAGACGGTGGATGCGTTCTTTGACCGGGCGGGCCGGCAGAAGCTGACGGAGCCGGAGATGAAGCAGCTGTCCGATCGCTTTAACCTCGCGCTGGAGGCCAGCCTGCAGGCGTATCAGCGCCAGCACCATGTGCAAATCCTGGTCGCGGGGGCGGTGGTGCAGCCCGCCCCGGATATCACCGTGCAAATCCAGCGGGAGATTGCCGGGCGCATGAAGGTGGCCCCATGAGTCGCCCTCGAGTTCTGCTGCTTTCACTTCTCCTGCTGGCCGGGGCAGGGCAGGCGGCTGACCTCGGCACCTGGGGGGACCTGTACCCGATCCGGGAGGAGAGCCTGCTGCAGCTGATTACCCGCCGGCTCGCCGCCCTGCAGCAAAGCGGCGAGCTGGGGCAGCGGATGCAGGATTTTCAGGCACGCGCCGTGGCGCACAGCGAGCGGCCTGCCCCGGTGCCGGGGGTGGGCCGCGTGGCAACCCTGACGACACGCCGGTTCAATCCGGCGGTCACCCTGAGCGCCGATATCCGGGATAACGCGGGGAGGCTGATTGCGGCGAAGGGCCAGGTGTTTAATCCCCTGACCCTCGTTCCCTTCCGGGAGACGCTGTACTTCATTAACGCCGACGACCCGGATCAACTGGCCTGGATGAAGCGCCAGGTGCCGCCGACGCCGATGGTCAAAATTATTCTCGTGCAGGGCAATATCCCTGAAACCTCGCAGGCCCTGGATACCCGGATTTATTTCGACCAGGGCGGCGCGCTTTGCCAGCGCTTCGGCCTCATGCGGGTGCCGGTGCGTATCACGCCCGCGCCCGGAGGCACCCTGCTGACGATTGACGAAATCCCGCCCGATACAGGCGCACACTGATATGCCTTCTCCCGATACATTACTGATCATCCTGATAGTGGGCCAGTCGCTGGCGCTCTTTCACCTCATCCGCCGCCTGGCGGCGCAACAACAGGCCTTCCACGACCTGTCGGCACAATATCAGGCGGGTATGGCCGATCTCCGGTCCCTGCGGGCGGTGACGGAAAACCATGCCGGGCAGGCGCTGGTCCGTATTTTCACGGTGGTGCAGAACCTGCCCGTGCCCGTCACGACGGTTTCGCTTATCGATGGCGTCATCAGAGACTGCCTGTGGGCCGCGATGGGGCATATGAAATACACCCTGCGGGCGGCGTATGGCGACGAGATGTCCCTGATGCCGGAGAGGCTGCAGCGGGTGATCCGGAGGGTGGAGACGTACCGGCAGGAGGCACAACAATGAACGGACTTCTGCCACTTGTTTCGGCTGTGGTGACCGCGGCGCTCATCATGGGGGTGTTGTATCAGCGACGCCAGCGTCTCCGTGTTCAGACGGCGCTGGACGGGATTGTCCTGCGCTACCTGGCGCTCACGGAGACCCATGAGTCTCTGGTCCGCGATGTGACGGAGCCGTACGGCGGCGTGCTTTATGCCCTGCAGGATCTTGAGGCTTTGCGCACGTGCCTGGCGGCGTTGTCGGGTGGGGAGAACCCTCCCGCCGCGCAGGCCGCCCTGCGCCGTCTCGATGACCTGCTGCGCATTATCCTCATCCGCATCGCCGGGCGTTATCGCCTGACGCCGGAAGAACGTCTGCGTCTGCGCGCCCGCGGGGTGACCCGATGAGCCGGTGGAGACTGTCGGGGATCGCGGCGGGCCTGCTGGCGATGAGTCTGGTCGCGGCGGCCCAGGATGCGAAGGAGGGCGACAGTACCTGTGAGGGACGCTTTGTGAATCCGATCACCGATATCTGCTGGAACTGCCTGTTCCCCCTGAGTATCGGCAGCACGCAGGTCAGCCACGGGGATGCGCCGGATACGCCCAACCCGGCCTCACCCATCCAGTTCTGCCCCATGCCACCCCCGGTCTTTGAACGCATCGGGATGGCCATCGGCTACTGGGAGCCGATGGCCCTGGCGGATGTGACCCGCTCGCCGGGCTGTCTGGTGAATCTGGGCGGGCAGAAGGCAAAGCTCGGGCGAAACGGCACGGGCACGGCAGGCCAGAGCGACAAAACCGCCGCCGGGGCCTTCTACCACGTCCACTGGTACAAATACCCGGTGACCTGGTGGCTCAATATCCTGACCTCAATGGGGTGCCTCGAGGGCGGGGATATGGATATCGCCTACCTCACGGAGCTTGACCCCACCTGGGTGGACAGCAGCCTGACCACGCTCATCAGTCCGGAGGCGGTGGTGTTTGCCAACCCGCTGGCGCAGGGGGCCTGCGCCGCCGACGCCATTGCCAGCGGCGTATATCTCCCGCTCGATCCGCTGTTCTGGTGCGCAGGTTCTCAGGGCAGCATGTACCCCTTCAACGGCTGGGTCAGCAACGAGTTCAGCCCGCTGCAGTCCTCGGTGCTGCTGGCCGAGCGGATGGCGTTCAAGCTCCACCGCCAGGGGCAGATACTGGAGACTGTCGGGGCCGATACGGCGGTCTGCTACGAATACCCGTCGCCCATCATCCCTAAATCCCGCTGGCGCTACCAGATGGTCAACATGCTCCCGGACAGCGCGCGCTGTCACCCGATGGGGCGCAGCGTGATGCGCTGGGAAGAGGGGCATAACACGCCCGTCAGCAAAAAGAACTTTGGCTATCTGATGTGGCGCAAGCGTAACTGCGTTTATCTGTGAGGTCCCTGTGAAACGAACATTATTCATGCTGCTGCCGCTGTTGTGGTTACCTGTTGCAGGCAGGGCCGGTGATGCCTGGCTGAAACAGCAGGAAGATTTTATTCAGCAGCTGCACGCGCATCCGGATACCGCCGCGGGTGACTGGGCGACCCGTCAGGTGGCGGAGATCCCCCTGAAGCCCCGGGACCGGCAGTTTATCGATGACCTGGCCCGGAAGCAGCGAGAGGTAATGGGGGACAAACCGGCCACGGGGGCCCTGTACTTCGTGTCGTTCTCGGTGCCGGAGACGGGGCTGAAGCGGATGCTGCATGAGACCCGCGCGTACCACATCCCGGCGCTGCTGCGGGGGCTGGTTGACAACAGCATGCCGGCGACGGTGCAGGCAGTCCGCACCCTCGTGGAGGGCGGGGCCACCGACGGGGTGCAGATTGACCCGCCGTCCTTTGCGCGCTACGGCATCACGGCGGTGCCTGCCCTGGTGGTGCGCTGTGAACAGGGATTCGACGTGGTGCGGGGCAATCTGCAGCTGAAACAGGCGCTCGAGAAAGTCCGCGACGGCGGTGACTGCCGGGATGTGGCGCAGTCCCTGCTGGCCGGGACGTTTCCGGTGAACCTGTCAGAGGAGCAGCCCTGATGCGACAGCGATGGATAACGGCTGTGGTGGCTGGCAGCCTGCTGACCGGGGTTGCGCACGCGGATGCGGACCACGATTACCGCGCCGGGGCGGATGCGGCGCACCAGGCGCAGGGGGCGGGTACAGACGCCCTGAAGAACGCCCGCCCGGCTGACCTTATCCCGGGGTACACGGCCTCACCTTCGCAGGCCGGGTACTACGGCGGGGGGGCGGGGGCCTCTGATAAGGGGCTTAAAAATGACGGTACCACGACCTGGTCTCAGAGCGAGGCGGGTAAAGCGGTCAGCACATCGGTTAAGAACAATCCCGGCGAAAAAATCTCCCAGGATGCACCCTTTATTAAAGCAGGCCGGGACGTGGAAGACCGGGCGGATACCCTCGTAGGCAACCAGAGCCAACAGTGCAGTGCGCAGAATATCGCCCGCAGCCAGTTCACCCGGTACACCTGCGAGCGTGACCTCAGGGTGGAGCAGTTCTGCACCCGGAGCGCACAGATAACCGGGGACCAGGTGGATGGCACGACGACCCGGCAGCTGTTCATCTATACCTGGACGCTGCCGTTCAGTGTGGGGCGCGATCGGATTGTCGGCACCTGGTCGTTCCCGGTTTCCGGGCAGATAACCCGCATTACCTGGCAGTATACCCCGCAGCTTTCCGGCGGGACCTCGCTGCCCTTTCAGGCCTTCGGGGACAGCTTTGCGTTTGTGCTGGGGCAGAGTGGCGCCGGGACACTCACCCGCTCCCCCCTGCACAGCGTGACCGCGGGTCAGACAGTTGAATTCTCACATTCGGGGATTGCCGGGGCCTGGGATTTGCAGCAGCTGCTGCCGGTGACATTTGAAGTGGACATGACGGTCCCGGCGAAGGTCTGGCGGCCCCGGGTGGCCTGGACTGAGAACTGCCCGTTCAGCAAGACGGAGGGGGCGCTGACAGGGAGCGTGTGTACGACCCCCGGGGGCGACAGAACAGTGGTGGTGGACGGGCATCCGTATACGGTGCATCAGGCCTGCTGGGGCTGGCGGGACACGTACATCACCCAGTCAGATTCACCGGGCACCTGCCAGGCATACCTCAGCAATCCCGCCTGCCAGCTGGCAGCCTCCCGCTGCGCCTTTACCTCAGAGACGGGCGTCTGCCTGCACCAGAACGCCACGTACTCCTGCGAGACCCGGACCACCGGGCAGCAGATGATTTGCGGCGGCGAGATTTACTGCCTGGACGGCGACTGCGACAAAGCCCGCAACGGAACTAACAATGATTTTGCCCCGGCGGTGTCGCAGCTGGCCGCGCTGGCTGCCGCCGGAAAGGACGTGGCCGCCCTGAACGGGAAGGACGTGAAGGCCTTTACCGGCCACGCGAAGTTCTGCAAAAAGTTTGCCGTGGGATTCAGCAACTGTTGCCAGGACGGCGGCTGGGGTCAGAGTGCGGGGCTGGCCCGGTGCAGTAGCGAAGAGAAAGCGCTGGGGAAGGCGAAGGAGGACCGTCTGACCGTCAGCGTCGGGGAGTTCTGTTCGAAGAAGGTGCTCGGGGTGTGCGTCGAGAAGAAGCGCGGTTACTGCCAGTTTGACTCGAAGCTCGCGCAAATCGTCCAGGAGCAGGGCCGGGCCTGGCAGCTGGGCATCGGGTTCGGAGCCGCCAGCAGCCCCGACTGCCGGGGCATCACCGTCCCGGAACTGCAGCACATCAACTTCAGACAGCTGGATTTCAGCAGCTTCACGGATGACCTGATGAAGAATAAGAAGATACCGGACAATGCGGCGCTGCTGAATAAGGCAAAAGACCAGATACAGCAGCACCTGAACGCGATGAAACCGGAGGGACAATAAATGTTCAGAGCGCTTATCCTGGCGTGTGGCCTGGTCTTCAGCGTGGCGTCATGGGCGGTGGATGAGGGGTGGCAGTGGTATCACGAGCCACTGCCGGATGAGACGACAGAGCCGGTACCGACGCCTGCGCCCCCGCCCGATATTCTGGACCAGGTGAAAACGCTCCAGGCCGCGACGAAGCGGGCGATGTACGAGGCTATCCTGCATCCCGGGGTGGAGAACTTCACCCGCTATTTTCAGCTGCAGAACTACTGGACGCAGCAGGCGGGTCTGTTCTCCATGAGTGCGAAGGCCGCCATGCTGGCGCATCCGGAACAGGACTACAACCTGCAGCACAGCCACTACAACGGCACGGTGAAAAACCAGCTGGCGATGGAGGCCGCCGACCAGGCCGGGGCCATTAAATCCCTGTCCGCCCGCTACGGCATCCTGCTGTTTTACCGGGGGCGCAACGCCATCGACGGCCAGCTGGCGGAGGTGGTGAGCCATTTCCGGGAGACGTATCACCTGAGCGTTATCCCCGTCACCCTTGACGGGGTGGTCAGCCCGGCCCTGCCGGATTCCCGCCGGGACCGGGGGCAGGCGAAACAGCTCGGGGTGCGGTACTTCCCGGCCCTGGTGCTGGTTGACCCGAAGGCCGGGTCGGCCCGACCACTTTCCTACGGTTTCATCAGTCAGGATGACCTGGCGAAGCAGTTCCTCTACGTCTCCACGGACTTCAGACCCACGTTTTAACCCGGAGTATCACATGAAAAAAATTCGCTGGCCGTCACTCCCGGCGCTGGACAACACCGGTCAGAGCTGGCTCGCCCTGGGGATCTGGCTACACCTCTTCAGCTGCCTGGTTATTCCGCAGCCGGAGATGGCCGTCATGCTCGGGAACATCCTTGCCACCGTCCTTGTGGTAGGTGGCGGGTACCGCATCCTGGACGTCTGGCTGCACCGGGTGGAAGCGGCCGAGCGGGAAAAACTCGTGGCCGCCGCGGCACAGGCGCAGCAGCAGGAGGATGACCATGAGTAATGTACAGGCACATTGTCACACGCTGGTTCGATTTATGATCCTTCCCCTTCTGCTCAGCAGCGTCGCGGTCCCGGCCTCCACGCGGGACGATATCGCGGCCCTGTATCACCCGCAGGGGATGGCGACGCTTCCCGCGCCGGCCGCCGAATCAACCGCGGGGGCGGCACCGGTGTTGCCTGCCCCGGCCCCTGTCCCGCGCTGGTTTACGCTGAGCAACGGGCAGCGGGTCAACCTGGCCGACTGGAAGGTGGTGTTGTTTATGCAGGGGCACTGCCCGTACTGCCATGCGTTTGATCCGCTGCTGAAGAACATCAGCCAGCAGACCGGCCTGTCGGTGTTCGCCTACACCCTGGACGGGCAGGGGGACACGTCATACCCGGCGGCGCTGCCTGCCCCGGATGCGGTGATGCGCACCTTCTTCCCGGGCCTGCCGGTGGCCACGCCCACCACCTTCCTGGTGAACGTCAACACCCTGGACGCCTGGCCGCTGCTGCAGGGGGCCAGCGACGAGAAGACGTTTCTGGCCCGGCTGGACACGGTGTTGCAGGACACCCGCGCCGGGCGGCAGGGAGGGGCGGAGTGAAAGGATTTTCCGGTTTGTCAGGGGCGCAGCTGTTCCGCGGCCTGCGCGACGCTGCCCTGGTGTTCTGCACCGCGTTTGTGGCGACGGGGTTCACGCTGCTGGATATCGATATTGCCGCGCACCGCTTTTTCAGGGTGGACCGTTTTTTGCCCGCAGGCACCGGGTCGGGGATTTGCCTGGCGTCTGCCACGTTGTTCACCCTTTACCCCCTGTTGCGCCGGGTGTGGCGCAGAAAACGCTGACCTGCGGTCGCGCTCAGCCTGAGCGCAACGGCAGGGCTTTTTAAGGCCGCCAGTCCGGCGGCGACTTTATCGTCAGAGAGGAAACGGTATGTATAAGACAAAACGTAATCCGGAACAGCGTATCCGGTCACTCCGTCAGGAGCAGGCGCGCTGCGATCGCCGGCTGACGGTCTGGCTGGAGGCGGGCCTCGCGCTGGGCGTGGCTACGGTGGTCTCGTGGACACTGAGTCAACAGATGTTTGGGGCGGCTTTTTCCGTGACATCCACCGACAGGGAGACGCTGCTGGTGCAGGGCATCTGGAATGTCCTGATGTACTTTGTGCCGGGGAGCCTGTTTGCCCTGACGGCCGGGTGTTTTGCTGTCGGGGCGCTCAATGCCCTGGGGGCCTGTCTGGCCGATGTTCGCTGCAGATGGCTGACGCGCCGCCTCCGTCATGACGCCGCGTTGCAGCCGGGCGGGGATAAACCCGGGCAGTAAGGCCTGCGCGCCGCGTCTGGCGGCGCATTCTCCCGGACGTGGCCCCTGGCGGGTGCCGCGTTCGGGGTGAGATACCCTCAGAAGGACAACGCATGAAACTCTCCGCAGTGCCTGTGCTGCTGGCCGTCCTGCTCCCGGGCCTGTCGCTGACCGCCCGGGCAGACGTCAACGGCGACATGAACAACTTTTTCGACCACCTCGGTTTCGCGTCCAACACCACCGCCCCCCAGGTGTGGCAGGGGCAGGCGGCCGGGTACGCCTCGGGCGGGTCCCTGTATGCCCGCACCCAGGTCAAACAAATCCAGCTGGTCTCCATGACGCTGCCAAGCCTCAACGCGGGCTGTGGCGGTATTGACGCCTACCTCGGCTCGTTCTCCTTTATCAGCGGGGAGGAGCTGCAGCGGTTCGGGAAGCAGATTATGGCCAACGCCGGGGGCTACTTCTTCGACCTCGCCCTGCAGGTCACCGTCCCGGAAATCAAGCAGGCGAAAGACTTCCTGCAGAAGATGGCCAGCGACATTAACAGCACGAACATGAGTTCCTGCCAGGCGGCGCAGGGCATTGTCGGGGGGCTGTTCCCCCGCACCCAGGTCTCCCAGCAGAAGGTCTGCCAGGACATCGCCGGGGAGAGCAACATCTTCTCCGACTGGGCGGCGTCCCGCCAGGGCTGTACGGTCGGCGGCAAATCCGAAGCCGTGCGGGATAAGGCTGACCCCAAAGACCGGGAGCGGGTGATGAAGAACATCAACATCATGTGGAATGCCCTCAGTAAAAACCGCATGTTTGACGGCAACACCGAGCTGAAGGAGTTCATCATGACGCTCACCGGCTCGCTGGTCTTCGGGGAAAACGGAGAAATCACCCCGCTGGCGGCCCGCACCACCGACACCGGGCTGCTGAAGGCCATCATGGAGGGGGGCACGGCAAAGATTTACCGCTGCAATGACTCGGACAAGTGCCTGAAGGTGGTGGCCGACGCGGAGGTGACCATCAGCCGGGACAACGGTCTTAAAAACCAGATCAACAAAATCCTGGCCAGCATTCAGAACAAGGCGCAGACCGACACCCCGCTGACTGACCAGGAGAAAGGCTTCATCAGCAGCACCACGGTGCCGGTGTTCAAATACCTCGTCGACCCGATGATGATTGGCGTCTCAAACTCGATGGTCTACCAGCTGACCGACTACATCGGGTACGACATCCTGATGCAGTACCTGCAGGAGCTGCTCCAGCAGGCGAGGGCGATGCTGTCCACCGGGAACTACCCGGAGTCCACGATGGACTTTGTGCTGCATAACCTCGACCAGGCCGCACAGCAGATAGCCCAGTTTCAGGCCCGGGTGCAGGTCCAGCAGGACGCGCTCCTGGTGGTGGACCGCCAGATGAGCTACATGCGCCAGCAGGTCTCCGCCCGCATGCTGAGCCGCTACCAGAGCAACTACCGCTTCGCCTCCACCCCCGGAACGCACCACGACTGACCTGAATCGTCAGGCTTAAGCGAGAACTTTTTATATGCATCAGTTTTATGTCATGACCGGCGGGGAGTGGATACGTGCCTCGCTCAACGCCATCGCGGCCTTTATGCAGACCAGTACCTGGCACACCCTGTTTCGCATGGGGATGCTGCTCTCTGTTTTCGTGCTGGCCCTGCGCTGGGTGAAATACCACAACGTGCTCGACACGCTGTGGTGGACCTTCGGGGTGGTGATTATCGGTGTCCTGACCGGGAGCACCGCCTCCGTGCAGGTGGTGGATACCAGCCAGCCGGCGAACGTCTACGTGGTGGACCATGTGCCGGTGGGGCTGGTTATCCCGATATCGCTGACCTCCATCGGGCACGCCCTGTCGGTGGGGTATGACACGGTGTTCTCGCTCCCGGACAGCCTGTCCTACAGCAAAACCGGGATGCTGTTCGGGGCTTCTCTGGTGGTGAAGAGCACGGATTTTCTGTCACAGAACCCGGCCATTACGGGGTTGTTTCAGGACTACGTCCAGAACTGTGTTATCGGGGACATCCTGCTGAACCACAAGTACAGCCTCGACGACCTGATGCACAGCCCCGACCCGTACACGATTGTTTTCTCAAAACCCAGCCCGCTGCGGGGGGTGTTCAACGACAACAACCAGTTCCAGACCTGTGCCGAAGCGGCCCTCACACTGAAGAACGCCCTGGCGCTGGACAGCGGGACCGGGGGTCAAACGTGGAGTTACTTTGTGCGCCGCATCTTCGGTGGCCGCCCGGATGCGGGGGTGCTGTTCAGCCAGATGCTGGGCGACAGCTACAACTATTTCTATGCCTCGGGGCAGAACGCCAGCCAGATTATCCGCCAGAACGTCACCATGAACGCCCTGCGGGAGGGCATTATGGGCTATGCGGCCCGCAACGGGGATACCTCCAGCCTGCTCAATATCGCCAGCACGTCAGCCATGGAGAAGCAGCGCCTCGCCCAGGCCACGGTCGGGCAGACGGCCCTGCGCTCCCTGCCGGTGATGCAGACGGTGATTACCGGGATGCTGGTCGGGCTGTTTCCGCTGCTGATTGTCATCGGCACGGTGCCGGGGATGACGGCGGAGGTGCTGAAGATGTACGTCATGCTGTTTGTCTGGCTCCAGACGTGGCCTCTGCTCTTTGCCATCCTGAATCATGCCATGAATTTCCGCATGGCCCACTTCGGCACGGCGGTGACCCTGTCGAACCTGTCCACGGTGCAGGAGAACTACGCCGACATCTCGTCGCTGGCGGGCTATCTGTGCATCACCATTGTGGGCCTGACCGGGGCGATGCTGCCGAGGCTGGGACGCGGGATCAGCTCGGCGGTCGGTGCCTGGTCGGGCAACGCCGCCAGTACGGCGACCTCGGCGGGAATATCGTCGGCGGATGCCAACTACAGCTACAACAATATGCAGTCGGATAACGTCAACGGCTTCCACTGGAACACCAACAGCACCACGGCGATGGGGCAGATAACGGAGCAGCTGGGGAACGGGGCCTCGGTGACCCAGACCCGGGACGGCTCGATGGTGGTGGACAGCCGGGGCGGTATCTCCAGCCTGCCGGTCAGCATTAACGTGGCACACCAGACCGCGAGTGCGCAGCAGCAGATGGCAAGGGAGGCACAGAGCGAAGCGGAAACGGCCTCGCAGGGCTACAGCCGGAACCTCAGCAGCGGCTGGAGCCAGCTGTCGCAGCTCGGGACACAGAGGGGCAGCAGTGACACGCTGACCAGCGGCACGGACAGCACAACCAGCAGCGATGTCAGCCGCGGGGCGGCCATGATGCTCAATGCGACCCGCTCTCTGGCGCAGTCGGAGCATATCTCGGAGTCTGAGGCCAACCAGGCGCTGTTTGAGCAGTCGCAACGCGGGACTTTGGGGGGCGGTGTTTCTGTGAGGGCCAAAATGGATACCAGCAAAACGCTGTGGGGAAAACCGGGAGAATGGATCACGGGGGCAAGTGTCGCGGGGGAATTGCATGGTAAAGCGGATTACACGCGGGGCCGCACGCATTCCAGTGGGATCTCTGACCGTGACTCGCGCTCGACAGACAACCGGGATGACCACAGCGCTCAGGCGCTGAAGGATTACCGCGAGGGGCTGAGTCTGGTCACCAGTCACCGGGAAACGGAGTCGGGCAGCCACAGCGACAACAACGCCCGCTCGCGTCTCGATCAGCTGGCCAGCACGTTCAGCGCGGCGAAAAGCCAGTTTGCGCAGTTCGCGACCAGCCAGACCCGCAGCCACGAGTACGCGGAGATGGCCAGCCGGACCGAATCGCTGTCCGGTGAAAGCCGCGAGAACCTGGATCAGCAGTTTGCGAACTTTGTGCAGCAGCACTCCCCGCAGAATGCGCTGCAGATCCTGAGCGATACGGCCTCGCCAGAGGTGGCAGCCGAGCGTAATGCCCTGGTGAAAGCCTTTGTGCAGTCACAGGTGGCGCCGCAGATGAATGGCGCGTATGAGGCGGGCCGGGCGTCCCTCGGGGAGACGATGGGAACCGTATCGGGACCGGGTGGTGCGGGCGATGTGGCGCGCGATCACCAGCAGCATCAGGCGACGATTGAGGCCCGGACCGATGCCGCCGGTATCCGGCAGGATGTGGGGGCTGAAGTGGTTCATCAACAGCGGGAAAATCACGATACTATTACAAAAAACAGGGATAATATTGCGGGCAAGGAAAAGCAGGTGCATGATGAAAGCCAGCCCCTTCAGCAGGGATTTGATGCCGCCAGAAATAAACACAATCAGGCGGCAAAAACAGAGAGAGAAAAGTCTGAACATCTTTTTAGTAGTACCCCGACAGAAATGACGGAGCAGGCCCAAAAACTCATGGATGAACAGACGAGGAATAAGAAATGACCCTGACGCACGCGCAGATTAAAACGGAAGCACAGGAGCTTAAGCAGCTCCTGGCGGAAGATAAAATTGAAATCCCCGGATTCTGGCAGTGCTATGGTCCTGGTGCATGCCTGATATTATTTTCAGTTGTATGGTCAATATTGATAATCATCAGGAGTGTGGGGGATGACGCAATTATGTCATCACCTTTTACCATGATATCTACGTTTTTTATAACGGTACACATTGGAGGTAATCTTTCATTTTTATACTCGATTCCACTTTGTTTTCGACAAAAGTCGCAAGTGATTGCATTGATTAGGAAAAAAATGAAATATGTGGCCGTTGCCTATTCTTTAATTATTGTCGCCACATGCTTTTTTAGCTTTTTATTCAATGATTTGTTTATTATGTTTTTTGCATTTCTGGGAGGGTATGTGCTGATGGTGTTTGTGTTTCACATGGATGTTGGGCGTTATCAGCTCTCGGCATTTACGTCGGTATTAAACGCTGTCAAAAATGATAAAGGCGATTCCGTATCCCTCTCGCATTAAAAATACCCCCCTGTTTTTAGGGGGGTGTATTTACTTTGATAAAACTGCTTTGTTATCCCGCTAATAATACCCACTGTAATATTATGGTTTTTTATTTTCAGGCGTATGCTGTTTCCGGCTATAACGTCAGCCGCTTTTAATTAAGGAAGGTTAATGAAGATTACTGGCAAATTTTTATGGCTTATTCCCGCGGTGGCGCTGTCAGGTTGTGCCCTGACGCCCACCCATGAATCGGTGGCGAATTACGCCGTCTATGATATTAAAGACGCGCAGCACCGTTCCCCGGATCAGGTCGCCGATATATATATCGATACGCTCAAGACAATAATGAGCGACGTGAATGTCTCGCGAAATATTCCCCCGTCTCCGCTCCCCGATAAGCCCGGTCGCTTTCAGCTGACCAACCCGCTCGGCAACAGTGGCCTGGGGGCGCTGATGGCCGCGAACGGGGCTTCCCTGAATGTGCCGGTGTGTGAGGGGGCGTTTGTGGTGGCGCGGTCAGATGATACCGGTATGTCTCAGTGGGGAGAGAACACCCACTTCTATACCTGCCTCTGGCAGTACAAGGACGGCTGGCATCTCGACTGGTACGTCAGCTTTGACAAACAGTCCGGTGGGGCCAGTGCGGAAGCGGTGGCGAAGGCGCTGGTCAACAGCGTGGCCGGGGACAGCCGGAAGAACATGAAAACGTACCGGGATAACATCATCCATCAGCTTGATGCGAAGGGCTTTGCCACCCACGTAACCGAGGCGTATCCGGCGGGGTAAGTTTCACCCGCCATCAACAGGCCGGGGCTGCCGGCCTGCTCAGACTGACCCTTAATCGATATCCATCATGCCTCACGGCAGCGCAAATCCGCTGTGCTGCCCTGAGACGTACCCGGCCTCGCCGGAAATCGCTTGTCCTTTTCTTTTTTCTTTTCTGTCAGCCCTGACTTTTCTGCAGGGCTACCTTTCTGCGTCCCTGCCCGTTGCGGCAGGAAAAAGAGGAATTTTATTATGACATTACACGCTGTGATGATGCCCCCTGCTGAGCCTGACCCGACGTTCGTTCCGGCCCTGCATAACTGTGGGGTGATACCCACCCCCGATTTTTTCTCCGTCACGAACCCGGCTCTGTGGATGCTGATCATTGATGTCCTGCTTTTCATTTTTATCCTTACCATGTACAGCCGCCTTCAGAGGCGGTTGCCCGCCGCAGACGGGCAAGCACAGTTGTCGCCCCTGTCAGAGATCAGGGTGGTGGTTGATGCGCCCGCGGGCGCGGAGAGCCACCCCGGCGAGGATGCTGGTCAAACCGGGCGCGGCCACGACAGCGCGCGTGAGGGGCGGGCTGTTCGGGTGAGTGTGGCCGTGTTGTCTGCCCGGGGGGCGAGCCATGAGCTTTAATGCCAAGGATGTGACCCAGGGCGGGCAGATTGCCGTCATGCGTTTTCGCATGTTCGCGCAGATCGCCAACATTGTCCTGTACTGGCTTATCCTGCTGTTTGCCGCCCTGACCGGGCTGATTCTCTGGTACCGACTGACCTGGCAGACCTTTGTCAACGGCTGCCTGTACTGGTGGTGCACCACCCTGACCCCGATGCGGGAGCTGATGCGTACCCAGCCGGTCTACCACGTCGCGTACTACGGGAAGGACCTGCCGTATACCGCCGATCAAATTCTCAAAGACCGGTACACCGACTGGTGCGGGACGCAGGTGCTGGCCGCGATTATCTCGGGGGGCGTGGTCTCCCTCCTTGTTTGTGTGGGGGTGTTCTTTGTCGCCATCTGGGTGCTGGGCCACCAGGGGAAAGCCCAGAGTGAGGATGAGGTGACCGGCGGGCGCCAGCTCTCGGATGACCCGAAAGCCGTGGCCCGGATGCTCAAAAAGAACGGTGAGGACTCGGACATTAAACTCGGGCTGCTGCCCATTATCCGCGACAGCGAAATCCAGAATTTTTGTCTGCACGGTTCAGTCGGGACCGGGAAATCGGAGGCTATCCGCCGCCTGATGAACTACGCCCGCGCCCGGGGCGACATGATAGTGGTGTACGACCGCTCCTGCGAGTTCGTGAAGAGCTACTACAACCCGGAGACCGACAAAATCCTCAACCCGACCGATGCCCGCTGTGCCAACTGGGACCTGTGGCGGGAGTGCCTGGCCCTGACCGACTTCGATAACGTCTCCAATACGCTTATTCCGATGGGGACCAGCGAAGATCCGTTCTGGCAGGGGAGCGGGCGCACCATCTTTGCCGAGGCGGGCTGGCGCATGCGCAAGGATGAGGACCGCAGCTACGCCAAGCTGGTCGACACGCTGCTGGCCATCAAAATTGACCGCCTGCGGGAGTACCTGAAAGCGTCCCCGGCGGCCAACCTGGTCGAGGAGAAAATTGAGAAAACGGCCATCGCCATCCGCGCGGTGCTCACCAACTACGTGAAGGCCATCCGCTACCTGCAGGGCATCGAGAAAAACGGCGAGCCGTTCACCATCCGGGACTGGATGCGGGGCGTGCGCGAGGACAAGAAAAACGGGGCCCTGTTTATCTCCTCGAATGCGGAAACCCACGCCTCCCTGAAACCCGTCACCTCCATGTGGCTGTCCATCGCCATTCGTGGCCTGCTGGCGATGGGGGAAAGTCGCAGCCGCCGGGTGTGGTTCTTTATGGATGAGCTGCCCACGCTGCACAAAATCCCTGACCTGGTTGAAATCCTGCCGGAGGCCCGTAAGTTCGGCGGCTGCTACGTCATCGGTATCCAGTCCTACGCCCAGATGGAAGATATCTACGGCGTGAAATCCGCCGCCACATTGTTTGACGTCCTGAACACCCGGGGGTTCTTCCGCAGCCCCAGCATGGAGATTGCCCGCTTTGCGGCCGGTGAAATTGGGGAGAAGGAAATCCTCAAAGCATCGGAGCAATATTCCTACGGGGTGGACCCCGTCCGTGACGGGACCTCGGTGGGCAAGGACGAGACGCGGACTACACTCGTCAGCTACTCCGATATCCAGACTCTGCCGAACCTGAGCTGCTATGTCACGCTCCCGGGGCCGTACCCGGCGGTCAGAATGGCCCTGAAGTACCAGCCCCGCCCGCGTGTTGCCCCGGAGTTTATTCCCCGGGCGATGGACGAGCTCGCCGATCGCCAGCTGGAGCAGGCGCTGCAGGCCCGGGAGGAAGAGAGCCAGAGTGTGGCGATGCTGTTCTCTTCCGCCCGGGATGACGCCGGCGCGGGCGCACCGGAGGGGGCTGCCTCAGGGGCGGAGCTCCCGGCTTCGGTGGTTACCCCGAACGCGGCTGCTGCTGACAACCAGACGGCGGCGGTGTCCTCTGCGGCGGCGGCAGGCGGGATAGAGACGGAGAAAGTCCCCGTGAAGCCGGTGACCGCGGAACGCGAACCTCTGCCGCCCGGCCTGTCGCCCGACGGTGAAATTGTGGATGCGGAAGCCTATGCCACCTGGCAGGCGTATAGCGAGGCGTCCCTGCGCGACCGGCAGCGGCAGGAGGAGATGAACATCAATCATGGCCGTGTCCCTTCGGAGCCTGAGCACGATATTGACGTCGGCGGAGGTTTCTGATGATGAGCTTCAGCCAGGTGAAGTCCGCCGGTACCGCCGGGGGCTACTACACCGCCAAAGATAACTACTACGTGCTGGGCAGCATGGACGAACAGTGGTTTGGCAAAGGGGCGCAGCAGCTGGGGCTTGACGGGCCGGTGGACAAGGCGACCTTCACCCAGGTCCTCCAGGGCAGATTGCCGGACGGGAGTGACCTCACCCGGATGCAGGCTGGCGTCAATAAGCACCGGGCCGGGTATGACTTTACCTTCTCGGCCCCCAAAAGCGTGTCGATGATGGTGCTGATGGGGGGCGACACGCGTCTGCTCGACGCCCACAACCAGTCCGTCACCGTGGCGCTGAACGAGCTGGAGAAGATGGCCTCCACGCGGGTGATGACGGCGGGCGTCTCCCGGACCGAACTGACCGGCAACCTGGTCATCGCCCGGTTCAACCACGACACCTCCCGGGCCCAGGAGCCGCAGATACACACCCACGGCGTGACGGCGAACGCCACCTACCACGACGGGAAGTGGCAGACGCTGGCCACTGATACCGTCGGCAAAACCGGCTTTGTGGAAAACGTGCTGGCGGTGCGTACCGCTCTGGGCCGAATATATCAGGAAAGCTTCCGCGCGAAGACGGAGGCACTGGGTTACCGTACCGAAGATGCGGGCAAACACGGCATGTGGGAGATGAAAGATGTCCCTGTGGCAGCGTTCAGTACCCGACACCGGGAAATCCACGCGGCCGTGGGCGAGGATGCCTCCCCGAAGGCCCGGGACGTGGCGGCCCTCGACACCCGCCAGGCCAAAAAAGTCCTCGATCCGGTGGAGAAGCTTGCGGAGTGGCACGCGGTCCTGAAGGCAACCGGCTTTGATATCGGCGACTACCGCGCGCAGGCGGATGCGCGGGCGGTGGAGGGGGGCGCGCCTGCGCCGGTGTCGCCGGATGCGCCGGACGTTGATAAGGCGGTCGGGGAAGCCATTGCGCTCCTGAGCGAGCGCAGCGTGCAGTTCAGTTACGCGCAGACGCTGGCCCGCACCCTGCACCTGCTCCCGGCGCAGCCGGGCATGGTGCAGCAGGCCCGGGAGGGGATTGCCCGGGCGATTGAGACGCAACAGCTTATTCCCCTCGACCGGGAGAAGGGCGTGTTCACCTCCACTCTGCACGTCATGGATGAGCTCTCCGTGGCCGCCCTCGGGCGGGAAATTCTGGACCGGGGGCAGGCGGTGGTCCTCCCGGCGCGGGGACCTGAACGTACGGCCCCGTACAGCGACGCGGTCAGCGTCCTGGCCCAGGACCGGGCCCCGCTGGCGGTGCTGTCCGGCCGGGGCGGGGCGGGCGTGCAGCGGGACCGTATTGTCGAACTGGTGACAATGTCACGTGAGCAGGGGCGGGACGTGCAGGTGCTGGCCGCCGACAACCGGTCCCTGCGGTATCTGCAGGCCGATGCGCGTCTGAGTGAGGTCACCCTGACCGGCAAAAGCGCCCTGCAGCCAGCAGAAGGGGGGCCACCTTCCCCGGCAGGCCTGGCGCTGACGCCCAACAGCACCCTGATTGTGGACCAGGGGGAGAAGCTGACCCTCAAAGAGGCCGAAGCGCTGCTCGTCGGGGCGGCCCGGCATAACGTCCAGGTCCTCGTGATGGACACGCAGGCCCGGCAGGGCACCGGGAACGTGCTGCGCGTCCTGACGGAGGCGGGGGTCAATCCGTACCGCTATCAGGGCGGGAAACAGGCTGACGTGCATCTGGTCAGCGAGCCGGACAAACAGGCGCGCATGGCGGGACTGGCGGACAGCTTTGCGCAGGCCCTGCGAGCCGGGGAGACGGTGACCGCCCAGGTGAGCGGGGCGCGCGAGCAGGTGAGTCTCACCCGGGATATCCGCCAGGCGTTGCATCAGGCGGGTGTGCTCCGTGGCCCGGAGGTGACCGTGACGGCTCTGACCCCGGTGTGGATGAACGCGGGGGAGAAAAAATCCACCGACAGCTGGCGGCCAGGCATGGTGCTGGAGCAGTGGGATGCAGACACTCACTCCCGCACCCGCTGGCAGGTGGACCGGGTGAACCCGGAGACGCGCACGCTGGTGCTTAACGGGGCGGACGGGCAGCGGGAGACGGTGCGGCTCGGGGCGCTCAACAGCGCCTGGTCCGCGTACCGCCCGGCGCAGCTGCAGGTGGCGGAGGGGGACCGGCTGCAGGTCCTGGCCCGCATCCCCGAAGCGCGCCTTAACGCCGGGGAGCGGGTGACCGTGACCGGGGTGTCTGACGGCGGTCTGGAGGTGGCGGGCGTACGGGGCGGCGTGATTGCCCTGGCGGGCACGGATTCGGTGTTCACGGCCCCGAAGCTCGCGCCCGGCTATGTGGAAGGCCCCGGGGCGTCGGTCAGCGACGGGGCGCGGGTGTTTGTGTCGCTGACGGCCCGGGAGATGAACCAGACCACGCTCAACCAGGTAGCCCGCAGCGGCAGTCAGGTGATGCTGTTCACGCCGCTTCCGGCGGCGCGGGCGCAGGCGAAGCTGGCCCGCACCCCGGTCTTCAGCCGTATCACCACGGCAGTGAAGGACCTCGCCGGCGAGCCGGAGATATCCGCGGCGATGGCGGTGCAGCGTGACCGGCTGCACACCCCGGCGCAGCAGGCGCTCCATCTGGCGGTGCCGGTGCTGGAGAACCAGTCCATCGGGCTACATCACGCCGCCCTGGTGGCGGAGGCGACGGGGATGGCCCCGGCCGGAGAGCGGCTCAGCGTGGCCGCGGTGAACCAGGAAATCGGGGCGATGGTGCGCCGGGGGGAGCTCATTACAGTGGATGTGGCGGATGGCCACGGCACCAGCCTGCTGGTCTCCCGGGCCAGCTTTGAGGCCGAGAAAAGTATCCTGCAGCATGTCCTCGAGGGCAAAGACGCCGTCCCGCCGCTGATGGCGCGGGTCCCTGCTGGGGCACTGGATGGCCTGACCACCGGGCAGCGGGTGGCCACCGACATGATACTGGCGACCCGGGACCGCTTCACCCTGGTGCAGGGGTATGCCGGGGTGGGGAAAACCACCCAGTTCCGGGCGGTGATGGCTGCCCTGGAGACGCTGCCGGAGGCGGCGCGTCCGCAGGTGGTGGGGCTCGGGCCCACCCACCGGGCGGTGGGGGAGATGCAGGGGGCAGGTGTGCCGGCGCAGACGCTCAGCAGTTTTCTGCACGACACGCAGGAGAGTCTGCGCACCGGGGAAACACCGGACTTCAGCCGCACGCTCTTCCTGATGGATGAGTCCTCAATGACGGGCAACACCGACATGGCCACCGCGTACGCGCTGATTGCCGCCGGGGGCGGACGCAGCGTCTCTGTCGGGGACAGTGACCAGCTGCAGCCCATCGCCGCCGGGGCGCCGTTCCGGCTCCAGCAGCAGCACAGCGCCATCGATATGGCCGTGATGAAAGACATCGTACGCCAGGTCCCGGCCCTGCGCCCGGCGGTCTACAACCTCATCAACCGGGATGTGCAGGGGGCGCTGGCGGTGATGGAGACGGTGCACCCGACGCAGGTGCCCCGCCGGGCGGGAGCCTGGGTGCCGGACAGTTCGGTGCTGGCCCTTGGTTCTGCGGAGGTCACCGGTGAGGGAGAAAAGCCTGCGCCGGCGACACCGGATACCGGTTCCGGAGAGAAAGCTGCCGCAGGCACGCCAGATTTGCCGGACTCGCCGCTCAGCGCCATCGTGGCGGACTGGATGGGCCGGACCGACGCCGCCCGGGCGCAGACCCTGATTATCACCCACCTCAATGAGGACCGCCGGGCGGTGAACGCGGCGCTGCATGCGCACCGCAGAGAGGCAAAGGAGTTGCAGGGCCCGGAGCTGATGCTGCCGGTCCTGACCCCGGGCAATATCCCGGACGGGGCGCTGCGCAGCCTGAAGACCTGGGGAGCCAACCGGACGGCCGTGGTGCGCCTGGATGAACGCTACTGGGCGATTGCAGAGGTGGACCGCGAGGCGGGGCTGGTGACGCTCCGGGGGCGCGACGGGGAAGCGCGTCTGCTCTCCCCGGCGGAAGCCGTCCGGGAGAAAGCCACGCTCTACCACCCTGAGACTATCGCCGTCAGCGCCGGGGACCGGATGCGTTTCTCGCGCACGGACAACGAGCGTGGGTACGTGGCCAACCAGGTGGCGACGGTGACGGCGGTGCGGGAGGACGGCAGGCTGGTGCTCGACACCGGCAAACGGCAGGTGGTGGTCGACCCGCTGCGCGATGAGGCTCAGCGCCACGTAGACCTGGCCTACGCCATCACTACCCACGGGGCGCAGGGGGCCAGTGAGGTGTTTGAGATAGCCCTGGAGGGTGTGGCAGGCGCACGAAGCCGGATGACCAGTCTGGAGTCGGCGTACGTGGCACTGTCGCGCGCCCGGCAGCACGTCCAGGTGTACACGGATAACCGCGAGACCTGGGCGGAAAAGGCCGGGGAGTCGGCAAAACGCGCCACCGCCCACGATATTCTCGCCCCACGCAATGACCGGGACATGCGCACGGCGGCGCGGCTGATGCAGACCGCGAAGCCCCTGCAGGCTGTGGCGCAGGGGCGCGCCATTCTGCGGGCCACCGGCATCCGCGGCGAGACGCGGGGGAAATTTATCGGGGGCGGAAAAACCTTTCCGCAGCCCCACGTGGCGTTTCCGGCCTTTGACCGCAACGGGAAGGCCGCCGGACTCTGGCTGAGCCCTGTCAGGGCGGACAACGTGCCTTCCCCGGCGGGGCGTATCAAGGGCAGTCCGGAGGCGCAGTTTATTGCCCTGCAGCAGAGCCGGGACGGACAAACTCTGCTGGCAGAGGGGGTTCAGGACGGTCTGGTGAAAGCGGCGCACGCCCCCGATACCGGGGTGGTGGTCCGCCTGCATGGCGAAGGCCAGCCCTGGAATCCGGGCAGTATCACCGGCGGAAAGGTCTGGGTGGGGGATGTCCGGGAGGGGGCCGGTAATGTCCGGCGACCAGCCGATAACCCGGAGGGCACCGTGCCGTTCCCGGTGGCAGCAGAGGAAAAACGGCTGCGTGCGCTGGCGGTCGCCGCAGAGAAGGTGGCCCGCGAGCAGACAGAGAAGGTGCGACAGACGCCGGACGGGGCCCCTGATAATGACGCCCGCATCCGGGCGCTCATCCGGGACAAGGTAAACGGCCTGGACGGGCAGGCGATACCGGACCGGGCGCTGCTTGCGGGGGCTGACGCCGACCGTATCCGGGACGAGGCTGTCCGGACGGTGGCTGAGGCAAATAACCCGCCGGCGACCCGCGAGCGGCTGCAGCAGACGGAGCAGGACATTCTGCGTGACCGGACGCGGGACCTGACGCCGGGGGGAGACTGACCATGATGAACACCGACGAAAGAACCCGCAGGCTAAACGAGACCTGGCTTCAGCGGCTCCTGACCTGGACAGATGGCCAGACTGACATGATGAAGCTTCTGGCGGCCTGCCTGATGGTCGTCGACCACGCGAACCGGGCGCTGCACCTGCATGCCACGGGGATGATGCTCGTCGGGCGCGGGGCGTTTCCGCTCTTCGCCCTGGCGTGGGGACGCAATCTGGCCCGGCATCGCGACATCCGCCAGGCCACCCTGAACCGGCTGTGGGTGTTTGCCTGCCTCGCGCAAATTCCGTATCTGAGCCTCGGCAATGCGTGGTGGCAGGGCAATATTTTGTTTGCCTTTGCGGTGGCGGGGCAGGGGCTGCACCTGTGCCTGCTGCGCACCGGGTCTGTCGGGCTGTTGGCCCTCGCCGTGGTCCTGCTCTGGCTGCCGTTCTCGGCGACCAGCTACGGCCTGCCGGGCGTGGCCCTGCTGATGGTCTCCTGCCTGCTATACCGGGCAGAAAATGCTGAGCGACAGGCCAGCTGCTTCCTGGCATGGGCAGCGCTGGTCCTGGTCATGAATCTGGATATCAGCCTCACGGCGGGTATCACGGGGCTGCTGGTCAGTATCCCGGTGGTGGGAACGGTGACGCGCGGCAGGGCAATCCCGGCGGGTCGCTTTCTTCCCCGGGGCGTATTCATGTTGTTTTACACCGGACACCTGGCCGCGCTGGGGCTGCTCGCTCTGCTGCTGGCCGGGCCGGTGAACGGAGGTATCACATGAAGACTGAATCGGAAATTTCTTTTGACGGCGGGTGCGAAGATAGCCATCACCGCAGGCGGGGCCAGGTGGCAGTGAGGCTGGAGCTGGCCGGGCGGTATAAACCTGCCGCCCGGGCCTGGGCCTGGGTGGCGAAACAGGTCCTGCGGGCAGACTGGCGGGCGTACGCCGAAGCCAGAGCGGCACGCTGCCGGCAACACGCCACGGGACAATCATGCGAGGGGGAACCATGTCAGACAAATATCACCCGTTGACGGAAGACCTGACGGAGTACGAGCGTTTTTTGCTGAACGCGCTGATTACGCAGGAGGAAGCTGCGCTGGGGCGGCCGCTACCTTCCCGGCGACGGCAGCAGCTGGCGGAGGAGGCCGCCGCGCAGCATGCGCAAGCGGTGAAGCAGGTGAAACACAGGAAAGCCCCGCGCGGGCGTCCCCGGAAAGTAACGGGAACCAAAGAAGCAGAGCCGGAGGCGAAGGAGGATTTTCAGTGGCGCAAGCCCGTGTCGTCCCGCCTGCTGCCCCCGCGTTAAATCGCCGGGTGCTGCATATCTGTCAGGTTTGACGAACAACATCTTATTTATCAACAGGAAATATTTCTTATGCTTAAAAAATCGAACATTGCCGCCGCCATTCTGCTGGGCGGCGTCCTGGCTGGGGTGGTGGCCCGGGATATCAGCCATTTTGCTCACGCGGAGGCGGCAACACCGGCCTCACCGTTTACTCCGGCGCAGGAAGCCCGCATCGGGGCGGTGGCTGCGGACTACCTGATTGCTCACCCGGAGGTGCTGGTGAAGGTCAGCGAGGCTCTGCAGGCCCGTCAGCAAGCCGCGATGATGAAGGCCATGACGGACGGGGCGCTGGCGCTCCAGTCTGAACTGCTGCATGACCCCCATGCGCCGTCCTACGGCCCGGCGGAGGCGAAGGTGGTGGTGACGCTCTTCTTCGACTACCAGTGTGTTTACTGCAGCCAGCTGGCCCCGGTGCTGACGAAAGTGATGAAAGCCAACCCGCAGGTGCGCTTTGTGTTCCGCGAGTGGCCCATCTTCGGCGACAGATGGCCAGCCTCCCGCCTGGCGGCAGAGACAGGCCTGAAAGTCTGGCAGCAGAAAGGGGCAGAGGCGTATCTCGTGTACCACAACGGCGTGTATGCCACCGGGCATAATGAAGGGGCGCTGACGGCGAACGATATCCGCACGGCGGCCGGGGCTGTGAAGGTTGACCCGTCGGCGACAGCAAAGGACAAGGACGTGCAGGCTGAGCTGACCCTCACCGGGCAGCTGGCCCGGAACATTGGACTCACCGGTACGCCAGGCCTGGTGGTGATGCCTGCTACGGGTGCCACGGCAGAGACGGTCACGGTGATCCCGGGCATGACCGACCGGGCGGTGCTGCAGATGGCCATCAACAACGCGGCTGGTCTGACCGATCCCGTTAAGCCGTAGCCCGGACCAGAATCTGCTGACGCCCGCGCGGGCGCGGTTGTCCAACCCCGGAAGCGGGTAAAAAACGCGTTTTCCCCCGCTCCCGGCGTTTTCAGTTTTACCCCTGAATCATTTTTTACTTCGAGGTATGCGATGAATTTTTGTTCATATCGCCGCCGGGCGCTGCCCGCTCTGCTCTGTTTTGCGCTGTCTGGCTTTATTCCTGCCGTGGCGGATCCATCGCTTCAGGCTGGCTTTTCTCCGGAAGGCAGTGCCCTTCAGCTGGTTCTGCAGACGATTGATACTGCACAGCTGAGTATCCGCCTGATGGGGTACACCTTCACGTCACCGGCGGTGGTGAAATCGCTAATAGCTGCCCGACGGCGGGGTGTGGATGTGAAAGTAGTCCTGGATGAGAAAGGCAACCGGGGGAAAGCCAGCCAGGCGGCAATGAACCTGCTGGTGAATGCGGATATTCCGGTGCGTACGGTAAACCGGTTCAGGATTATGCACGACAAGGTGATCGTCACTGACGGGCGTAATACGGAGCTTGGCTCTTTTAATTTCACGGCGAGCGGTGCGCGGGCGAATTCAGAGAATGTTCTGATTGTGCGGGATGACATCCAGGTTGCGCAGACCTATCTGCGGCACTGGCAGTCCCGCTGGGAGATGGGGGCGGACTGGCATTCGCCGTACTGACAGTCTTGCTGCACAGGTAGAGCGTCCTCCAGCTGTATATCGTGGGCCAACACGACGTACAGCCCCGGGGGTAAAGTTAAGTCGCTGATTCAGAAAATCTGTAGTATTCTCTGCCAGATAATCTTTATTTGATCCTTGGGGAGGCGGAAATGTCGCAGATCGAAAATGCAGTAACTTCCTCATCGAAACGAGCTTACCGGAAAGGCACTCCTCTGAGCGCTAATGAAAGAAAAATACGCTCTGTATCCCGGAAAAGAGAAACCCATAAACCTGTCAATGTCTTTATTCGCAATGCCCTTAAAGACAAATTAGACACCTTGTGTCAGGAATATGGATTAACGCAGGCGGAGGCAATCGAACTTTTGCTCGAACGGGAAAATCGTGGTGAATAGTCACATTTCTTGATCACAAGCTGTTTGAATGCTAAATTGCTTATCGTCTGAAAAATTTTAATGGCGGGCCACGCCGCAAGGTGGCAGGGAACGGGTCCGGAAATGATTTTCTCGGAGCCATAAAAGCGAAAACCCCGATAATCTTCTCAACTTTGGCCGGCTGAACAAGATATATCGGGGGATCACTAAGACTGCATAGAAGCTGTTGCTCTATGCAGGGAGTATATGTGCATGCTCAGAAAACTGCAATACCTTCTGTGCTTACTCCTCCGGCGCAACATAAGCGCAGGACGGCGTGAGTGACGTTCAGATACAGCACACCCTCTACCGGCAGGTAAAGAACCCGCACCCGGAATTTGTTCCGGAGAAAGGAAAGAAAACCCTGCCATTCTGCGAAAAAATCCGCGAGAAGGCGGCCGGCTTCACTCAGCGTATCGAGTTCCAGACGCTGGTTGCGATGTCTGTGGCCCGCGGCGAACGCAAGCGTCGCCCCCCTCCGCTGCGTATTCGCGCCCTGGAAGCCTCACTGCAGGCGCTGTGCTGGTATTTTAATCCGCTGGCCAATCGCGTGGGGGCTTCGCTCACGACGATGAGCATTCTTTGCGGACTGGCCACAGAAAAAAAACGCCTTTCGATCACCCGCTTTACCGGGGCCGTGCAGTTTCTGGCCCGGCTGGGTCTCGTGACCTATAACACCGAATACGACAAAGAGATCGGCTGCAATATTCCCACTGATATCACCTTTACGCCGCTGATGTGGCAGATACTGGACGTGTCAGAGGATGCTGTGGCTGCAGCCCGTCGCAGCCGGATTGAATGGGAAAACAAAAAGCGTGAAAAAAAGGGACTGCCACGGGCAGGTGTCGATGAACTTATCAGCGCCGCCTGGGCATTTGTGCGGGAACGCTTCCGGACGTATCAGAAGTCCCGCCGCGAGCACGGCATGAAACGCCACCGGGCGCGTAAAGATGCCCCCCGCACGCGGAAGGATATCGAACAGCGGGTGCGAACCCAGCTCAATAAAGAAATTGCGAAAGGCCGTTTCTTCGGCGGCCTGGACGCCGTGCGCGCGGAAATCGAGCGGCGGGTGACTGAGCGGATGAAACTCTCTCGCGGGCATTACACGCGACTCGGTGACGACCTGCTGGTCACCACCTGACAGTCCTCCTCTTTCATGGGGGGCCAGTGGAAGAATCCCCGAAAATGACGAGTCAGGCGCATGTGCGCCGGATTACCCCTGCCCGCTATTCGCCTTCGGGGTGGATTTCCGCGCCCACCTTCGGCCGCTGATTAAAACTTACTCACTGCCAGGGAGTGGCCTGGGCCTTACAACGACGATCTTGTGCACATAATCTCATCCGTTTAAGCCAGCTGAGGTCCGTTTCTGAGTTATCCACATTAACCACAAGAGGGTAAATATCTAAACTTATGCCCGGGTATGCGCTTAACCCCTGCCCGAATTTTTCCTAAACCGCGATGATCCTTTTAAAAACCCGATCACTATTCTTTTAAAGATCTGTTGTTACTTACCTTTAAAGAAAAAACCTGTTCATCGTCTGCCCTGTGGACAGACTCCAATAATGCCCGCCCTTGCAGCAGACTCACGTCCGCGCCGGTTCGGAAACAACCTGAGGTAGCTCCCTCGCGTTGCTCGGGCAGAGAAAGCTCCTGGTTTTCATCCGGATAACAAATCAATGGCTACACTGGGTGCTGGGGATTTCCCTGTCTTTGTGTGAACCCCGTTTCACTAATATGTGTGCTACTGGTTATCTATTCAGCCCCGCTGACAAATGGGGCTTTTTTTATGCCCCCTCGCAGTGCACTAGTTACAACATTCAGCATAACCATCAGAAAAAACCCTGGCCCGTGCACATCAATGACGCCTGCGCCCAGCCCACCCTGAAAAGCGCCGCCGCCCCGGGCCGGAGGCCCGGAACCCCCCCGCTTTTTAGATGGATGATGTAACTAAAGATTCGTATTGCGTTGAGAGGGGTGGCTGGGTGGTATGGGGTACACGCCCGTAAGCGGCCCTGACGGCCCGCTAACGCGGAGATACGCCCCGACTACGGCCTTGCCTTGTCGGGCCCACTCCGACGGCGCACAAAAGCTTCTGTATCGCTTTCAGCGGGTCTGGCTGTTCAGGGTGGGGGTTGTATCGGTGAAATCTATCGAACAGTAACCGGCTTCGCCGGGTCACGGTGCCCTTTACCCTCAGCGCCCTGTTCAGCTTCAGCTGGCACCTCCATGCCGCGCCGCGCTGATGCTCGACGGCGCAACCTGTACCACCATTTTCTGACACCCCCCTACAGGGACATCAGGCAGCTATTGTCTGAAAAAGACCCGCGCAAGCATCATAGATATACGTTGCAGTGGTAGTCTTTCCGTTCTTGGCATTGGGGTTTAGGGAACAACAGAGCAGTAAACGCCGTTAAGCGGTCATTTTAAATGAGTATTAAGTAAAAAGAGGTAGTTTATGAAGCTTAAACATCTGGGCACATCGGTGCTGCTGGCGGCAATGGTTTGCTGGAGTAGTTTATCTACGGCTGCCAGTGAACAGGAAGTGAATGCAAGACTCGATCAACTTTTCAATACACACCAGGAATATCATAACTTTCTCGATAACCTGCAAACACAGCTTATCAGCGAAAATAAAGTAGAAGTAGCAAAACTGGTTTCTTACCCCATTGACATTAATATTGATAGTAAAAAAGTTAAAATAAAAACCCCACAACAGCTTATTAAACTGTATGGTTCCATTTTTACCCCTGCTCTGGTGAAAACAGTCAATACCCAGCAATATAAAGATCTGTTTATCAACGCTCAGGGCGTAATGATCGGCAACGGGCAAATATGGTTTTCCGCTGTTTGCGGAGATAATCAGTGCAAAAAATCAACCGTGCTAATTACTGCCATCAATAAATAAGGTTCTGCTGCATCAAGACGAGGCAGGGTAATATTCTGCTTTTTGTGATATTACCCTCCCACGACTTTGATCTGAATCGCATTCATATCCCGTTGATATCACTGAGCAATGTGTCCACTGGTATCTGGGGTGCTCACTCAGCCTGCGCAGGCAGGTCACGAGGGTGCCGGGTAATCTCCTATAGTACAATAAGTTCCGATCTCTCAACTGGCCCCAACTGACATCGGCAGATATCGACGCGAAACAGACGTTCCGGGCATTCCCCGGGCCTCTATACCAGAAAGGACACGTATTCCGTGAAATACACTTTGATTGCCGTTTCAGCTTTCTTGCTTTTTTTAACCAGCCGGGTCATCGCTGAAACCCGGTGGAAAATTGAGAAGCCATACCTGAACAACCCGCTGACTACAGCCACCATCGAGGGGGTGGGCGAATACAGAGGGCTATCAGGAAAAGTCTGGCTCACTCTGTCCTGTCGAAAAGATGCGCCACCTGTCCGGGTGACGTTACAGGCTGAAAATTCGCTGGCAACACAGTTTCCAACGGGAGTTTTTGAAGGCCCCGGCGCGACGGGAGAAAAGGCTCGCCTCGTGAGTGCAAGAGTGGGTAAACAGACCTT